>QIAN01000066.1 GCA_003225005.1 Acidobacteriota bacterium
GCTTTATGAAACCGTCGAGTTGGGACAAGCAACTGGGGTTGGCATCGCCGCTGAAGTGCGCGGCGATCCAAAGCGGACAAACCAACAACCCCTCCAGGAATGAGACGGGGCTGGATGCAAGTCACCACATCCACGTCTCCCCTGAGGGGAGGGGGAAGATTTTTTTCTTGACATCCTCTCTCATAGGACAACTTAGATGGCCCCCCTCGACGCTCCTTGGTAGCATTTGGTAGCAATTCCTCAGAACCCTTCAGCCTGCCACCACCGCTTGTGGCTTCGTCTTCAGTTCTGCGTGAATAGCGTTGATGGTAGCGCGCACGCTCTCGGGAATCTCCTGCATGTACACGTCCGCAGTAGTTGCGGCGCGCGAGTGACGAAGAAGTCCTTGAACATCTTTGACGGTGCCCTTCTTTTGCGCCAGCGTGGCTATCGTGCGCCGGATCACTTGGAAGGTCAGTTTTGGCAATTCAAGCTCGTCGGCCAGCTTGTGTAAGACTCGCCGGCGATAATTGCCTGTGTCCATGAAGCCGCCTTTGGCATCAGCGAAGATGAAGGCCTCGGGCGAAGGGTCGGGACACTGCTTTTTCACACGACCAAAGCTGGATGCAATTCGGCGGAAGCCTTGAGCAAGAGATTTCCGGCAATCAAGCGAGCAGTAGCCCACTCAAGATTTTCCTTGTTCACGCTCCCGCTTGCGTCCACCAGCAGCACAATTCGCCGCGGTCCGTTTCTCACTATGGCGGAGGATATTCTGACTTGCTGGCCCTGCAATGATGCCCGAAAGGATGAGGAATTAAGACCATCCACCAATTTTCCGGTTCGGTCCCTCACATTCACGACAAGAGTACGTTTCAGGCAATCAGGGTTTTGCTGCGCTAACAGCAGAAAGTTAGGTCCAACCAAAAGGAGAACAACGCGCGCAACTCTGCGAAGAGGCAACATTCGCATGTGGGCAAGCGGGCATAGCTTACCACACATCTGACAGATCACTCTTGCAATCGTGCCTTAACACTTAAAAACCCGATCGCAGGGTCAACGGTTGGGATAGAACTCGGACGCGTTTGCGTTAGGCGGAGGGTTAACACTCTCGCCCTTTCGGTTGCGAGGTGAGTTCACAATTCCGCCATGGCCACGTTTTCCGAGGCCCCCCTATAAGTAGGGTCGAGGAATGGCGCCAGGCTCCGTAGGTGTGGCCTATCTGTTTCTCTCCGTTTCCTCTGAGAGTGCCTCACTAGCCGCACCGTGAACTGGTTTCCATTCCCCGCCTCGTCGAACGTAGCGTGCGGATTTCCCGCACTACGCTCTCCTGCTCGCTTCCTCGTCAAGGGTTATGAGACCTCTCGTGCTGGGGCGACTTTCGGCAGGGAGGCACAGTGACGGACCCGATAGCCGTTAAACAGCCCGAGCACGTCGTGTAGCCACTGACTACTCCACCGCTTCCAGCCAAAGCCCTCGCGTTTCCGTGCCCACATCAGATGACGCCGGATTTTCTTTTCTACCCAGTCTTTGATAAACGCGAAGCATGGAGCTGAGTGGCCCACCGCAAAGTAGTTCACCCAGCCCCTGAGGACCGGGTTAATCAACTCGATCACCCGTCCCACAGGTTGGCTCGTATACCCTCGGAAGATGTCCCGAAGCTTCGCCAGCAACGCCGTGCGCTTCTTCAGCTTTTCCCCCTTCCTGAGATCTACGACTCGACTTTTCTCCTCATTTATCTCCACTCGTAGTTTTCCGAATTCTTCCCTCAGTCGTTTGGTCACCGCCTTCACTAACCACTCATGTCGCTCGCGGGAGTCCACCAGTATCACTTGGTCGTCCGCAAATCTTGCATATTGGACGGCGGTGTACTGTTTATAGCGCGTGGTCTCTATCGCCTTTTCCAGCATCTTGTCTACCTCGTTGAGATAGAGGTTACTGAGTACGGGCGAAATCACACCGCCTTGCGGAACTCCTTTCTTCCCGCTCGCCTTGAGGATCATCTTGAGAAGCCTCATCACCTGATCATCCCGGACTCGCTTCGCCACCTTCTCTAACAGCAGGTAGTGCTGCACGTTGTCAAAGTAGGCGCGCAAGTCGAGGTCAATGATTTTGGTTTTCTCCTCGACGATTGCCCGAGCGACTCGGTTTACCGCTTCATGAGCTGTTCGTTTCGGTCGGTATCCATACGATCCCGGTTGGAAGTCAGCTTCGAAAATCGGCTCCAGAATGAGCTTGAGTGCCCCTGGACCACGCGATCACGGATGGCAGGGATCGAGAGGACCCGGACCTTGGTTCCGCCGTCCTTCGGTATCTCTTTCTTCCGCGCCCGCATGGGCCGATACGTTTGATGGACCAGTTCGTCCTGAATCTGCTTGAGAAGACTCTCCGCTCCGCTCTCTTCGATGGCCTTGAACGTGACCCCGTCGATTCCCGGTGCCCCGTTATTCTTCTTTGCCATCTTGTAGGCTTCCTGGAGGGTTTCCATTTTGCAGACATGCACGTACAGTCCCCAGAAACGCCAGGTTGGTTCAGCCTTCGCCTATTTTGTCCGAGCCTCTGCAAACAGCAGGGTCCCCTCCCTCCACGGGCATTACTCCGCTTCCTCGGTGGAGCATGCCCTGGGCTAGAGACCCCGGTGAGTCGGCGCGACCTCGCAATAACGGTCGCCGCCAAATACTGCCTTCCGCTTCGGGAAACACGTCGGCCTCACGACAAGATAAGATTTCGGGGCTGATCCTCACGGCCTTGCTTCCTTGTTGTCTACGCTTCAACACCCACCAGTCGCCCGGTGAATGGCAAGACTCACTACTGACCTGTCTGCTCGACTTTGATCAGGCGGGATTTGCACCCGCTGGATGACAATAAGAGGTTTCGCTAATTCGCCATCAGTTCCCCCTCTTCCAAGCTTTTCCGAACGCGATCCCGACGATCGGGATAGAACGCAGGCGCGCCAGCCGTAGGTGGAGGGTTTCCGTCCTTGCCCTTTCGGTCTGCAAAGCGGGTTCACAATTCCACCTTAGCTACGTTTCCCGCGGCCCCCC
>QIAN01000068.1 GCA_003225005.1 Acidobacteriota bacterium
GAGCTTTGCCGGCGGTGCGCTGCTCGGCACCCAAACGGACACCGCAGATCCCTGCGCCCCGCGTTCCGGGTATGGGTCAGGAAGAAGATGCGACACTCGCGGCAACGGCACAGACAGGACCGCAGATGAGGGTGGGTACGGAGGACCGAGCGCAACTCGACGTAATACTGCCTGACCAGAGCGCGGACGCCGCTGCGGCGATACCAATCCGGGACGCTCTGAAACTGCTCCTGGATTTTGAGCGCTAAAAACCCAGGTTTTGGCTTAAGATAGAGATCCGTTTAAACAAAGCATCCTTGTCCTACCCGATCGACACTTCGGTGTCGAGAGGGTAGGCAAGGATTTCTTTTTGCACCTTACCTCGCGCTATCGATTCACGTCGCCATTACAACCGACCCGCCTCCCCAGCTTGGAGAGAAACATAGGCAAACTGCACTCAAAACATTTGCAGTGAAACGGTTGGTGGGCCAATTATCTGAGCAGAGGTGAGGGTCAACCTTGGTGAGCGCTATCGTGTCGGCCGAACTTGCTTGCTCCGAGAGGTTGTAAATCGATCGATGTGATGCTAAAATAGATCACATGAGAAAAGCTTCGATTCGAGATCTCCGCTACAGTTTCAAGAAGATAGAGCGCCTTTTGTATCAGGGCGAAGAGATTCAGATCACCAAGCGGCGGCGCGTGATTGCCCGCTTGATCCCCGAAGGTGTGCGACGTGCGGCGCAGATGCCGGACTTTCTCGCACGACTGCGCTCCACCTATGGCGACAAGTTGCTGAAGGTCAGTGGCGCTGAACTGGTGGCTGAGGATCGGAGCCGCTATTGAGGATCTACACTGACACAAGCTTTCTGGTTTCGTTGTATAGCCCCGACGCCAACTCCGCCGCGGCGGTGCGAGCCGTGAAAGCCTCTGCTGGGGAACGATTCGTGACCATTCTTGGCGAGCTTGAGCTTAACAACGCCTTCGGACTCCGCGTATTTAGGAAGGAAGTGACCGGAGCGCAGGCACAATCATCATTGAGTGATTTTGAGAAGGATTTGCGCGACGGCCTCTTCCAATTACGCGGACTGCCTGACCCAGTTTTCGAGCGTGCTCGCCAGCTGTCCCGCCAAACTACGCCTAAGCTTGGCACACGCGCCGCCGACGTCTTGCACGTAGCTGCGGCGCTCGAACTGGGTGTCGACTACCTTTATAGCTTTGACCACCACCAGCGAAAACTCGCGCAGACTGTTCGCCTCAAAGTGAATTGAGAGCCCCGCTTCCCATCGCAGCGTGTTGCCCGCAAGCTAGCCATATACAGTAGGTGCGCACAAATAATTCGATATCAGAATTAAAAAAAGTGCCGAAGCCTTCGATCGCTTGGGAGCGACGTCGCACGTGATGGAACCTGTCCAACAGCGCGTCACGAAGATCTTGAGGTTGTACGAAACTCACTGATTATGTTGAAGTGGATGCGACTGCCCGCGACAGCGTCTGTCCACGCAGAGAGAAGGAGTCGTGACGGTAAAGATCAGCCCCAGTCAACAGGTAGCCGGCATTCCAGTGATGGAGGTTCGGAAGTTTCTGCGACGTGTGCATAGTGATTTCAGGGGCTTCTGGCCTGAACAAGCTGTTCAGCATTTCAATTTCACGAGCAGGAGGGCTAGGCAGTTTATTCATGATCTGCAGGCTGAAGGTCTGATCGAACCGTCCACACATGAATTCGATAAAGACGCGTACCAACTAACAGACAAGGGACGTAGTTTGGGGCGGAGCAGCGCGGCGAAGGCCATTATTCGAGTGACGGGAGACAAGGCGCTCAAGGGACTCTTGCAGCGGGCGAAGGAAGTAAACGCCAGCGATGATTTCCTGTGTTCTGTTGAAGCTGTCGTTTTGTTTGGCAGCTATCTGAAGGGCGAAGAACGTCCCAACGACGTTGACGCAGCCGTGAAGCTGAGGACACGTTTGCCGGAGAACTTGGGCACTGATGAGTTTGCACGTCGCATGAGAGAACATGCCCGGAAGAGCAATCGTCAGTTCTCGACGTACCTTGAAGAGCTGCAATGGCCTGAAACTCAAGTGAAGCTGTATTTGCGGAAGAGAGTCCGGTGTTTGAGTTTCCAAGCTTGGGACTCCTTTGTGCGACTGGCGAAAGAACCGGATTTTGAATATTCAATTTTGATGGGGGATAGAGTGAGGCTTTTGGAAGAGATCGCGCGACAAAAGACTTGAAGGTCGTCTGGGAGAGGGAAACCACTTGAAGCGTTTTTTCAGAGGATCTACTGAATCTCGTATAATACAGTGAAAAGCAAGTCAAAAAGAAAGTCCGGCGTGTTTCAGAAAGGAAAACGGCAATCGGGAGGAACGCCGCACTCGCGCCATGCCTCGCCGGGTCGCTCGATCCGCTTCGGCCAGATCCTCCGCACAGCGATTGGCCAACTCTTGCCCTTTGATATTTCCCCAGAGCGTTTCCACGGGGTTCAGATCCGGTGCGTAGCCGGGGAGCCTTTCCTCTCGGAGCCAATGACGCTGCTGCCGTAAGTACTCCTTCATTTTTCTACTCTTGTGGGCGGGCAACCCGTCCCACACCAGCACGACCTTCCGACCGCGCAATTCTCGGTGGAGATCCGTCAGGAAGCTCAGCAGACTTTCCGAGTTGTAGCTGCCTTCACGAGTTTGAAAAAACAGGCGGCTGCGACGCCCGTCCCAGCGATACCCGAGGGCCGCACAGATCGACATCTTCGACCAATTGAAGGCGTGGATCAGGACCGGCGTTTCCCCTTTCGGGGCCCAGGTTCTCCGGACCGAGGGACGCTGCGAGACACCACTCTCGTCTTCAAAGAAAATCCATGCTTTTCGTCGACGAGCGTTTTTTTTACTGCCGGCCATCTCTCGGTCAGCCAAAGCTTCACTTTCTCCGGATTGCGCTCGCGGGCTTGCCGGGCCGGTCGTTGCAAGCTCCAGTCCATCGCTCCCAAAATCCTCCACACATGACCGGGGTGATAGTGCACTCCGGTCAAATGCTCGATCACTTTACTCACTCGAGGAAGCGTCCACAAATCCGTGCCGAACCCCTGCGCCCGAGCACCCCGCCGTAGTTCCTTCTCGATCTGCCGGAGTTGTTTCGGATTCAGCCTGGGTTTGCGACCCGCTCGGCCCGCACCGCGCAGGGCCGCGGCACCGCCACGCCGCCAATCGCTATACCACCGACTGACGCTTTGGCAACTCACCTCCAGTTTACGCGCGATGGCCGAGGCGATCAGCCTGCCGTCGGCGAACAAGCGTGCCGCTCGTTTACGGCGCTGTTCCATACCCGCAAAGTCTCGTCGAGCAGAAGGATGTGTATGCATACCTGCAGTATAGATGATACGCTTTTATTTTTCACTGTATTATACGAGATTCAGTAGATGAAGAAAAAGAAAAATCTGGTGCCGGGGGAACGGATCGCACCACGCGTGCATACCACTTTGGTCTATCGCTCGCCGTTTGAAGGGATGAAGGGAGTTCCAAATTAGGCTCTGGTTCGGCCTGGGCAACGACAATTCGCAACCTTCTTCGGCGCCGCACATCTAATTGTTCAGACCACACAACACAACCCGAGAAGCGGGAGCCCCTAGTCCCTTCTCCTCCGTTTGCCTGCGCGATCTCCAGTAACCAACACGCATCCCCGCGGGTCACGAAGCTCGAAGCCAGAGGCGACAATGTCTTGTCGCGAAGCTGTTATTTCAATGTCCTCCTCCCCTGAGTAGCACGGGGACATTTCGTGGCCTGCGATTGCATGGTTGACTGCAGGAACGACGCTAGTCGTGTGGCTGGGGACCTACCTTAGTGTCCACATGAAGCAGCGATTTTTGGCCTTGCATCTGCTGCCACACCCAATCCGCAACTCTTCAGTTCACTTTACCTCAAAGCTCACCGTAGATGGAGATTACTAAAGGACCTGGAACCGGATGGTGGGCACGGTGAAGAAGTCGATCGAGACCAGCTGCTGGGCATGGTTCTCCAGGAAGGTGCGCCAAGTCTGAGACGGCGGTTTGCGGCAGCGCACCATATATTTGCCGACACTGCTCTGCCCGACGTCGATGCCCAGTTTGAGCAGTTCTCCGTGGATCCGTGGTGCACCCCAACCGGGATTCTCCCGGCACATCCTGCGAATCAGATCTCGGACTTCGCTTGAGGGGTCGTCCTGGTTTTCCGCAACGCACCTTCCAGGTCCAGAACAAACGGAAGGAGGCACGATGCCGGGCTACAACCGTTTCTGGCATGACGATGGCCAACGCCGAGCGCCAATCGCGCCAGAGGCGCGACAGACAGATCCACAGCAGGCAGTCGCCCGAGGTCAATTTTGGGCGCTTTCCTGCAGACCTGTGGAGCACGCCGATTTGATGGCGTAGAGCCAGGTTCTCGAGCCCGAGGGAAGCACGCGACCGGAAGATCGAAGCCAAAGACGCGAGGAGTGTCGTGAGAAAAAATGAGCATCGGCGAGAATTATGTGGGAAAACTAACTCCCATGCTCTCAAACATTTCGAGATTCTCGTGAGGCACAGTTGCTTCAACAAAGAGCTCATAGGCTAAAAGTCCGAGAAGACGTGATTGTGGTCGCGATAGTCCAGATATTCGGAGTAGGACAACATGCTGGACCCGTTGTGCGCGTTGCGCTTGAATCTTCCGTGAAGGATCTGATCTATGCTGACCACTTGTTCGGCGCGAGGAATCGGTAGCAGACGTAGCGCGGCGCCGTTCAGCACGGAAAAGATTCCCACATTGATTCCAACGCCCAGAGCAATCGCCAACACGGCGGCCGCTGTAAATCCTGGGTTCTGCCGCAGCATCCGCAGGCCGTAACGCAAATCCTGGAAAAAGTTCTCAACGAGATTCACGCCGCGAGCGTCGCGGCATTTCTCTTTGGTTTGCTCGGATACCACCCAGGTCCAGTCGCGCGCGGCGGTGCGCTTCTTCTTGCGTCATCCCTTGAGCGACGTATTAGCTCCGTTTTTAGGTCGAGGTGATCGCGCAACTCATCGTCCAATTCCTGGTCCGCCTGCGTCCAGCGAAACAACGACCGCAACCGTAGCGGAATCGTGTACAGCCCATGCTCCGGTCGCATTCTCGGGCCCTCCTCTACTCGTACCTCAGAGCGACCATGGGATCGACACGCATGGCTCGGTATGCGGGCACAAAGCCTGCCAGTAGCGTGACAACCGTGAGGAGCCCCACACTTGCCGACATCACGATCGGATCTGTTGCCCTCAGACCGTACAGGAAACTTTCGATGAACCGAGAGGCCGCGAGTGAGGCAGGTACGCCCAAAACGATTCCTAGACCTTCCAGACAAATCGTCTCTCCAAGCACGAGGGACAAGATGTTGCTCCGCGATGCGCCTAGCGCAATTCGAACACCGATCTCTCTGGTTCGGCGCGCCACAATGTGGGAAATGAGACCGTACAGCCCTACTGCAGCGAGCAGGATGGCGAGGCCGCCGAAGAATACCGACAGAAGCGCCAACAACCGCTCGCGAACAAGAGCCGCATCCACGTCGGATTCGAGCGTCTGGATTTGAAACGCCGGCAGGTTTGGATCGATGCTGGAAATCTGCTGCCGAACCTGCCCCATCATCACCGATTCGGAGTTGCCCGCAAAACGCAGATGCAAGACCATTTGCCCGCGCCCGGTTGGGGCCTGCAGGAAGGTCATGTACATTGCTGCGCCGCCATTGCTCTTCAGGCTGGAGTACTTAATGTCCTTTACCACTCCAATCACAGTGCAAGCCTGATCTCCACTGCAAACGATCTTCTTGCCTATTGGATTTTCGTTGCGGAATGCGTGTCGCGCAAACGTGTCATTGATGACCGCGACATAGGGCGCTCCCGGTGACATATCCAGATTGCTAAAATCCCGTCCCTGGAGGATCGAAGATCCTAAGGTCTCGAAGTAGTGTGGGTACACTTGTGCAGACGAAACGCGAAACTGCTGGCCGTCTGGTGTGGTCACGGTTCGAAGTTGAGGAGCTTCTGTGGGGCTAGTGCCGGCAAAACTGACGGCGACCACGGCAGGAATGGAGCCTAGATTCTCTTGTATTTGCTGATAGAGGCCAAGAAGCCTGTTCGCGTTCGTTCTTTTCTGGTCGCTTCCCTTTGGCGCAAGCCGGACCGTCAAGACTTGATCGCGTTGAAATCCCGAATCGAAATCGCTTAGGTTTCGTAAACTGGTCGCAAAGAGACCGCCTCCCGCAACGAGTACAAGCGAGAGGGCAACCTCAGAAACAACGAGTGCTTTGCCGAAGACTTGACGCGAAGTGCCCAAATATCCTCCCTTCATCAGGCCGGGAGAGAGGTCAACGCCGGAAGATTGAAGCGCGGGAACGAGACCAGTCAGAACTCCCGTTACCAACGACGCCAGCGCAGTGAAGCCCAACACTCGGCTATCAGGGGTTAGATCGATGGAAATGGGGGTACGGCCAACCGAGAGGAAATGGATGAGTGCTCTGGCGCCCCAATCCGCCAGGAGAACGCCGAATGCACCTCCCATCAGGCCGAGCAATACACTTTCTACGAGCAATTGCCGAACTAACCTTGCTCGACCGGCGCCAACAGCGATGCGAACAGCCATCTCCTGTCGGCGAACTGACGAGCGGGCCAAAAGTACATTCGCGATGTTCGTGCATGCGATCACGAGTACGATCGCCACTAGCACCGTCAAAACAGACAGGGGCTTCAAAAATTGGTTGCGCAGATTCGATATCCCCGTCGCGCCTGCTTCAAGCACGAGATGCGCTTCTGCCCACTCCTTCAGCCACGTGGTGGTCCAGTTCGGATCAATTTCTGTGGCAAGCTGCGTTTGCGTTCGGCGATAAATTACGCGCATGCCGGCAGCGGCCTGTTGGATAGGAACGCCTGATCTGAGGCGGCCGACGATGCGTAGCCAGTCGACGGTATTTCGCGGCCTCGCGAGCCAGTTCTCCGCGTCCGGCATGACGACGGGCTGCATGGTCAGCGGCACGATCACGTTAGGAGAACTTCCCACTTCAAGGCCAGAAAAACCACGCGGTGTGACTCCCACGATCACAAACCGACTCCCATCAATTAGGATTTCCTTGCCGATGATTTGGCTCGAGCCTTCGAAGAGGCTCTGCCAATAGTCGTAGCTGATCATCGCAACAGGACTACCCCTGGGACCTGTGTCATCAGCGTTAGAAAATGTGCGGCCAATGGCCGCCCCGACGCCCAGCAGCTCGAAATAGTTTCCGGAGACTAGTTGCCCTTCAACTGGAGGTTCGGATTCTCCATCGACGCTCACATTCAGTTGGACAGGTGAAAAGGCTGCGAGTCCGGTGAAAAACGGTTGTTGCAGCTGAAGCCGCTCATAGGTTTCGAAGTAGAAGCTGTGGTCCGTGCTTGAGCCCGATTGGCCCTTCGTACCGAGAAACACAAGCCCCTGCGGGTCCTTGACAGGCACTTGCTTCAGCAACACAGCATCAACGAAGCTAAAGATAGCCGTGTTGGAGCCGATGCCGAGAGCGAGAGTGAGTACCGCGACCGCGGTGAAGCCCGCGGACTTGCCGAGCATGCGGAAGGCGTAGCGCAGGTCTTGAACCAGGTCCTGAATCCAGTTCACGCGGCGTGCGTCGCGGCATTTCTCTTTGGTTTGCTCGATACCGCCCAGGTCGAGACGCGCACGACGGTGCGCCTTTTCTTGCGTCATCCCTTGTGCGACGTATTCCTCGGTTTTTCGTTCGAGGTGATCGCGCAGCTCTTCATCCACTTCCTGGTCCGCCTGCGCCCAGCGAAACAACGACCGCAGCCGCAGTGGAATCGTGTACAGCCAATGCTCCGGTCGCATCTTCAACCTCCGTTTCGCGCCTCGCGACGGTTACGCCTCTTTCAGCTTAATAACCCGCGAAATGGCATTCGAAAGCCTGCCCCAGTTGTCCGCCTCTTTTTCGAGCTGTCGCCGGCCCAGCCGTGTGAGCGAATAATATTTCGCGCCGCGACCCTTTACGGACGTCATCCACTCGGCCGTAATCCAGCCCGCCTGCTCCAACTTGTGCAAGGCCGGGTACAGCGACCCGTCGCTCAAGCCGTTCATCGGCTCAAGGGCTAGTATTTTCAGCAGCAACATGTCCAACGTGCCCTGCACCATATCGGAAGGTTTGCTCATATTTATATCCTCGGTAACCGAGGACAACATTACACTCGCTGCCCTCGGTAAGCAAGAGGAAAACAAACACGCTGAAATTCAGGAAGAGAACCACGCAACCGATATCCGCTCCCTTACAGAGCGGCGTTCGCTTTCTCCCTCATCTGTTATCCGCGCCGCCATCGGTGCATCTTGCGATGCACTTTCCCGTTGCGGGGAGCAATGTGGATTTACGCCGTTCCGTTGGAATGACGCGATAGGTTAGGTCTGTTCTCTACGCCGGCAGTGTTGTTTACCCATGACAGAGAAACCGGAAGCCTCTGTGCTCACTGCAAGAAGAGCCGCGCAGCATGTTAGGCTCTCTTCGCGTGACGACGCTTACGAACATTTGCGTATTCTGACCCTGCTACCAAGCCTAGGCCCTCTCCGCCTTATGCTGGCAGATACACCGTGGCCTCACGGTTTCGGTGCCACTCTTGCGAATGTGGGTATATTGTCCGAGGGCTTCGAACGGTCTGTTGCCTCGCCGCTCCAACCTCGTAGGCTACGTGCAATGGGGTGCACGGTCTGATCGATTTCCTCCATGTCAGACAATCATTCCAACAGCTTTCAGGTCGCAATCCGGTAACGCGACTTACCAAATGGCGCTTGGGCCACGTGACGAAGTCGGCTTTTGAGTCTGCTCTCGCAGCCGGGCAGCAATCTGATACACGGAATCAGCACTGTCGATGTCATCGAAAGTTGGTGGCCGCGGTGGGTTGTTTCTGCCCATCGCCATTCGCCTGATACAGGGCCGCCGAAACTGATGCTACCAATGCCATCGTGGCGAACCGACTTGTCGATGATCGTCATGTTCTCGAAGTAGGCACTTGATGCTGTGCGACCCCTGAAACCATTTACAACTATGAGCGCCCGCCGCGTGGTGAGCCCGTAATAAGTTCGCCGTTTCTTCCAGTAGCTGTAAACAAAGCGGCCCCAAATCATATATTGACCCACCAGAACGAACGGAGTACCCCAGATCACGCCAAGCCATTGAAAGGTTTTATCAGGTCGGTTGGTGTTGGTCCCAAAATTCCCTATACCAGAAGCGCCGAGAAGCCAAAAAATCGCAAATCCTCCCCATAATAAGCTGAATGGAATCGTGCCCCAGTCTTCTTTGTGAAGAATCACTGCGGCATTCGGGCGGCCCGTCCACTGGACCGTTTCTCCGGGCAACAGTTCGGATGAAAAAACATCAAATGGAAGTGGCGTAGTCATTTGCATTTGAAGGGTAGTTTCGGCCTCGATTCTACATCGGATTGTTCGGTAATCCTGTGCATGTCGGTTGTGAGAATCGTACAGCTGATTAACGTTTACCGGAGATCAGGCCGTTAGTGGGCCGGCGGCACTTGTCAGGAATAGTGGACGAGAGGGGATTCGAACCCCCGGCCTCCTCATTGCGAACAGTGGGGAAAATAAGCTAAGGCAAAGCGCCACAAGCACTTAGCTATTTTCACGAGGCCCTTAATTGGCAAACCTGGCAAACCGGTTTTCTCTTTGTCTTTTCAATGCAGTTCGACAGCGAGAAGCCGGATAAAATCACGCGCGGTGCCTGTAACGACGACAGGCCTTGGCAGTACAATGGGACTCGACGGCGGGAAGCAAAGGCTTCGAAGTTATGAAGCCAATACCTAATCGTTGCAGACGAAGCGCGTCGAAAGCTTCACCGAGGCGAAACTCAGGACCAGTGCCAGGACGATCCAGGTTGCGCCGACGGCCTTCCAAACTTCAAAGATCGGAGCGAGTGCCAGGAACAAAGGCGGCCAAAGCGGCTGATTTGGAATTCCCTGTATAAGGAGTGTGATGGTGGCAATCACCAGAGCCCCGAGCATGAGCCCCGCAACGCCAATGCCCGGCCATGCTCGCTTCCACGGAAATGGAATCGGCGGGGGAGCGGCTGCTTCACGTCGGACGGAGTCCATGACGGCGATGACAAAACCGCGGGATGGAATGACTTGCCGTTCTTGGGAGAGAATGCGATGGAGATCGTCGTCTTTCATGGGACCTCCTTTCTTACGTGCTGGGCCACCAGTCTGTTGAGTTTACTCCGCAGCAGTTCACGGCCACGGGATAACCTTGCCTTGACGGTTCCTTGGCGGAGACCGAGGCTGCGGGCAGTGGAAGCAACATCCATCTCGTGAAAATAGAAAAGAAGTAGCACCTCTCTATACTTCGGGGGGAGTGTGTATACCGCGCGTCGCACCGCGCGATCTCGGCTTTCCTCCTCCAGCCGACCATCCAGAGCATGAGGGTCCGTCGGCTCGGCCAAATGGTCGAGGGCAAAGGTTTGCACAGGGATCCTACGGAGTTCGGAACAGTAAAGATTGGTAGCCAACGCGAAAAGCCACGTTGAAAACGTCGATTCTCGGCGCCAGCGGTCAAGCGAGCGATAGGCCTTCAGAAATGCCTCCTGAGCCATCTCCTCAGCACGCCCACGGTCTCGACAAAATCGGTATGCGAGGTTAACAAGAGGTCCTTGCCATCGTCGGACCAAGCCCTCGAACGCGGACCTGTCGCCCGCAAGGACTTTCTCCACAGCTGCCTGATCCTCAGCAGCGTTCACACTGCTCCCTGCCGCGTAAGACTACGCCAGGCTGCCGGCGGTTGCATTTTTCGGTCCTGGCGACATAGAAAACGCAACCAAGGGTTGCCCAGACTTGTCAGACGAGAGGAAGCAAAGAAAGTGCGTCGCGGAGGAACCACTAATATGAATGAAGTCGGAGCGATGTTCCTATTCTTAACTGTCGGAAGCGTCGCTCTCTTTTCGTCTATAGCCGTCGCCCTGTGGTCGGTCGAGCGGCGCCGCGAAAGGGAAGCGTACTACAAAAGCGAAACAATTAGGAGAATCGGCGAAACTCAAGGAGCCGGAGGGAATGTGGCAATGGAATACGTGCGGGAGTCGGACAAGAGCGCCTGGCGTCGCCGCCGCGAAGGCCAGAAACTCGCAGGCTTGATCACGCTCGCGGTGGGCATTAGTTTGATGCTTTTTATCGCGGGTGTGTCCCGACCTACTGACCGTGACACTTATCATGACACTTATCTCGTCGGGTTGATTCCGCTTTTTATCGGTCTCGCTCTTTTGGTGTACGCGTATCTCCTCGCGCCAAAGGAGTGATGAAAACCAATCGGGCCGCTAACGCCGTACCGCCATGCACGGCGACTGGAGAGAAGACATGTCCTGGAAAGCAGCAAAGCAATACTTCGGAAACCTCGGACAAAGCTCCGAACACTCGCGCACTCCGGGTTGGATCTCGTGTTGGCTCAGTGATTTGGTTCAAGACGTTGTGTTCGCCGTTCGGTTATTTATGAAACAGCGCGACTTTACTGTTGCTGTAGTGCTGTCGGCAGCCCTGGGGATCGGCGCATGTTCCGCCATCTTTGAAATCGGAGACTTTGCTTTGTTCCAGCGACTTCGGGTAGAACGACCCGGCCGCTTGCTTAGCATTTCTCTAACATCTCCGAGGGACAGAGCCGGTGGGCAGACCCTTTCGTTCCCCGAAGTTCAGGATCTACGTCGCTCGCAAAGTTTTTCTGAAGTCGCGGCATACTTCCCAATGTTAGCGGCGAGCGTCAGTTCGAATCACGAACCCCAGAGCAGGTGGGGTTCGATTGTCACCGCAAACTACTTCGATGTAGTGCGCCCACGATTTATTCTGGGGCATGGATTCAGCCTTGACAAAGATGACGTCCCAGGCGAGTCGCCAGTAATAGTACTAAGCAACACTCTTTGGCAACGGCAGTTCAACAACGATAAAAGCATAATCGGCCAAGCAGTGAGCATAAACGAACATCGGGCGACAGTCCTGGGTGTGACCGCTCCAGATTTTCAAGGAACCGACAAAGGACTCGTATCTGAGTTCTGGGTACCGTTTTCGATGCTGAACGACTTCGACTCCGTGAAGGGAGCAGGGCTCGCGGATCGAAGGGGGAGATGGCTGAGCGCACTAGGTCGGCTTCGGGTAGACGCCACGATTAGGGATGCAACGACAGAACTAAAGGTGATCGCGAACCGCCTGAGTTCCCAATATCCGGATTCAGATAAGGACCGCGGTTTTCACGTCGAGACCGCCGGGCAGATCAATCCTGGCATAAGGGCAATCGTTGCGGTCCTCTTCACCATTTTGCTCGCAGTTACCATTCTAGTTCTGCTGACGGCATGCGCCAATATTGCCAATCTTCTTTTGGCTCGCTCATGTGCTAGGCAGAACGAGATTGCGATGCGATTGGCAATCGGCGGTGGCCGAATGCGCCTGATGCGCCAATTGTTGACTGAAAGTGTGCTTCTAGGGCTGATCGGCGGAGTCGGCGGCTTCTTTATTGCCTATGCGGGAGGTCACGCGATCGGAAAACTACACCTCCCAATCCCATTCCCACTCGATCTCGCTATCTCGCTTGATTATCGTATATTTTTGTTCTGCGCGATGCTTTCAATAACAACCGGGGCTCTGTTCGGACTCGTCCCTGCTCTTCGGTCCACAAAGCTTGATCTTGTCTCGGCGCTAAAGGGTGAGGCAACAAATGAAGTTAGTCGTTCCAGAATCAGAATGCGTGATGTCTTAGTCGTGGCTCAAGTCTCAATTTGCACAATACTGTTGATCTGCTCAGGGTTATTCTTAAGGAGTTTATACTCATCGACTAACATCGAGCTAGGCATGAATATTAGCAATATTCTGCTTTTTTCGTTCGACCCGGCTTTGAATAACTATGGCGACATACAATCTCGTGAACTAATGAACTCGTTGTTGGATAGAGTCCGGGCAATCCCCGGAGTCGAATTCGTTGGTATGAGCGATAATCTGCCTTTAAGCTTCGGTGGGCACAACAACCGGTTCGTCCCGGAAGGCGGATTAGAGAACCCAGGCGACAGTCCCATGATTGCGGATATTTACAAGGTTACTCCCCATTTTTTTGATACGCTTGGGATCCCATTCGGAGGAGGAGACGACTTCAGCTCCGCGCTCGGACAAGACAGTGATTCGATCGTTATCAACCAGGCCCTAGCACAAAGAGCATTCCCAAACCAGGATGCTATCGGCCACCACATCAAATACGAAAATCGGCGGCTTAGGATTATCGGCGTCGTGAGCACGGCAAAGTCTAGAACGATCGGCGAAGGACCTCGCTCGTGCATTTATTTGCCCATACTCGACACATTTAGCAAGGCAGAAGATCTGTTTGGAATAACGTTGATGGTCAAGACCAAACAGGAATCTCTATTACGCGCTGGCGCTGTATTTGACGCTATTAGAAGCATTGATCCGGCTCTAGCGGTTTTCAATACGCAAACGATGCGGGAACACGTGAACGATGCACTGGTTCTGCCGCGCGCCGCGGCGGTAATATTCACCATTTGCGGGTTAATGGGCCTTCTTATATCGACGGTCGGCCTATATGGAGTAGTGAGCTTCTCTACCGCCAGAAGGATAAAAGAGTTCGGAATCCGGATGAGCGTTGGAGCGCAACGCGGCCACATATTCGGGCTGGTGTTGCGTCACGGAGTAAGCCTGACGATAGTGGGTTGTGCGATGGGTATTTTGCTGGCGTTAGTAGTAAGCCGTCTTGCGAGCAGTCTACTATATGGAATCAGCCCACATGATCCGATAACATTCGTTTTGGTTCCAGGTTTTCTGTTCCTGGTAGCAGCTACTGCATGTCTTGTCCCGGCAGGACGGGTTATCAGACAAGATCCAATCAGCATCCTGCACTACGAGTGAGCCATCGTCCCTGCGGGACGACGACAAAGGATGAAAATGGGGTTGAGATGGCGTAGCGTTGTGACTGGGTGGATGGTTACAGAAGTGACTTCGAATGCAAATAGTTCTCAAAACCTCAAGCCAAATCGTTGTAATGGTCTCGCAGGACGAAACTGCGGCACTTAGCCAGGCCCTAAACGAGGCGTTACACGGGTTCCACTTAGATGATCGTGACCAGCGCCTCGGAACATCTCGAGAGGACGGCAAGGCCCTCCTGCAGAGGCTATTAGGCTTATTCCACGAATACACGGGTGACGAAAAACGGGAAATAAACTTGTCAATAGACGAGGCCAAGTGGCTGCAAAACGCAGCCAAGCTCTGCTTAGAACATATCGATGAACGAGAGTTTTCGACTCGCATAGGCGCGTCCTTCGACGAAGTAAAGGAAACCATCTACGTGCTAGAACAAGCCGCCGGCGAGTCACCCTCGACGCATTAGAGTGCGACGGGTGGCCCGGGCCAGAAATCGTAAGATGAATTTCGGGTACCCAACAGTGCCTCCCGAAAATTCGGAGCGCCCAAGGGTCGAAGGTATTCTTCCAAATGAACCGAGAAGGTCGATGGGTTTGTGGACCCTGCTTGAATCTGGTGAACCAAATTCGCTGTGATGCGCACGTGCGCGAGCACTCTTCGGACTAGAAAGTCGGAAAGCCAATACCGGCAGGGTTTGATTCTGGCTCGTTCAGGCAGCCAGTCGTTCGTAGCGGTGGTGCAGTCCGCCGACGAGGGTAGCGCTACGACGGATCCCATTTCGGGCGGGTGAATCGCTCGACACCCAGTTTGAGGGCGCGGTAAGGGTGAGGGGCATGGCGGGGGCCAGGTGCCAGAGATCAACCTCTCAATCCGGCCTCATGGATTTTTCAATGCGGCGCGTCCGTAGGCGGCTCTCTGTAGAGCGCAATCTTCCTTGATTTCTCAGCAGCGCGCCGCCGCTGGAAATCCCTGCTTCCTCCGCTCCGCTTCCTTGGGATACTCCCCGAGCCAAGTGTAGTCTTCCTTGGTCCTGAGCAGCGCCAACTTTCGGTAATATACATGCGAAACCGCCGTCGCAAAATTCTTTTCTTTCACCGCTTCGCGAATTTCCGTCGCGCCTCGCTGCACTTTCGCGATGTACGCTTCGAGCGTATCTTCCCGTACTACCGAGATCCCCAAATCCTGGCACACCCGGTCCCGCATCTGCAAAAAGGCCTGCAATAGCGCTGAGGTGTTGGTCCCCGGCATTGAAACCGAAAGCGCTTTCTTTCTCCGCACGAGCGATCCTGCCGCCATCGGCTTGCGATCCGAAAACGTTAAGCTCCATCCGTTCTGCAAAACGCTTTGTATAGAGCAGGCCAACGTCAGCGGTGCCTTCCCTCGCGGGAAAAGTTGACTGATCTCCCCAAAACAGTGATACGTCGTGTGGGCATACAAGCGGCAGAAGCTCGGAATCGGGTTGGCCGCGTTGGATACCAGAGAAAAATCCAGTAGTCTTACGAATCCCAAACTCTCAAACTCGCGCGTATACCGTTCCAAAGCCGCCATATCCATCGCCGGGAACTGTGCGGCTGTTGCCGGCGGAAACGAGTACGACGTTGCCATATTCTTCAACACGCGTCCCTTCATCCCTAGCAGCTTTAGCAGCCAATGCCCAAACGCCCCGAACCGCAACAGCGTTACGAACAGAAGGAGTGCCAACCAAATCCAAATCGTTACCGGCGCCCGCACCACGGGTCCTGTACGCTTGGCCATTTGTTCAAATTCGCTCTTCGAGATGGCCCGCCAACCGTTTTGGCTCCAGAGTGTTTGCGCGGTTTCCGGTTGGTCGCTCTTTGCAATTTGTAGCGATTTCGTTCCAAACGCGAGCATGTCAAAGGCGGTGTTGCCCAGGGCAGGCTGCGGGAAGCTCGTCACCCTCAGGTCGAACGCAGCTTTCCCCAACTGCATCAAAAGGGTCGCCTGCGTATCGCTACCCGTGAACCCAACCAGATCCTTGTAGTGCCAGCCCGCGTCTTTGAACATTTTGCGAGCCGCACGATTAAGAGTTCCGCCGTCCCGCTCGTCGTCATCATCGTCTGCGTCGTCCGGACTCAGCTTTGCACTGCCGCCTTGTACCTGCGGCTTAGGCTGCGCCGCTACCGCAATAAACTTCTCGCCGTCCCACTGGAATCCCTGCTTGTGTGTGTATTTGTTCTCGACCGGAACCAGTTGCAGCTTTCCATCGGCCAGCGCCCAATTGCCGACGATGGTTGCGTCCTCCGGCAACGCCACGGTTTGCAGTTCGCCGTACGGTGTCAGCCGGTAAGCCTTCATCCGTTGGTCATAGAATTGCGACCTGCCGTCTAGCATCAACGCAAGATATCCGTAACGCGTCCGCTGTAACTTGTCTGTCAGAAAATTTGCGGACTTTCCGATCCTCGAAGTGCTCAGAAAAAAGAAGGCTTCCTTCTCATTCCAGAAAATGTCTGTTTGGTTGAGCCGCTCGCCTTGTGCGTACCGTTTTGGTAGAAGTGCATAGCAGGCCACAACTCCGGCCACCAGACACAACAACACGAGGGCGAAAACCAGTCTTCGGGACATGGCAGGAATCCTCTACCCGAACCTAGCAAACGCTGCCGCACCGCGCAACGGTACATTCGTAACTAATAGGGCATAGATGGCGGCGATTAAGTCCACCGTGTGGTGGTTCGAGCCGAAGTGCGAACTAGCCTCCGCCTTTCCGATTACGACATTACCGGCATCAATCTCTGCCCGTTTTCATGGCATCTAGGATGATGGACGTCTTGTGGGGTGACCTGCGCATGACGCACCCGGGCAGATCTTCAAACAGCGGCGATTCTCTTTATCGACCTTTTCGCACCGCCTGAACTCAAAAGATCTTAGCCGGAAGCGGAGATCCTTCCTGATGAAACAAAAATCAGACTAGAAAAGAATAACACTTGTCAGAAAACGCTCCTGTAAAAAAGAGATTAAAAATATTGGCCGTAATAAACGACTTACCGGGAGTTTGCGGACACCCTTTTGCAGGTTCAGGGCGTCTCATGGACAAGCGGAGGTAAAGCAATGAAACAACGCATGGCCGCGTGCCTCTTCCTTTGCTCCCTTTTTGTCGTAGTTGGAGGAGACGCGCAAAGCCCGAATATCACGGAAAAACCAGTTTGGACGCTGGAATTCATCAAAGTGAGGCCTGAGAATTTCGGTCCGGCAATGGGATACTTGGATGACCACTGGATACCCCTTCGCGCTGAAGCTAAACGCCGAGGTGCGGTTCTCGCCTATCATCGTATTCAAAACGCGATGTCAACCACTCCGGGTCACCACGTAGGCGACCCAAGCTCCATTGTATTGCTGACGGAATACAAGAATATGGACGCTTACTTGGAGAGCAGGTCGCGCGAGCATCTAGCTGCCAATACGCCGGGCTTTGTACCGCAGGGGATTGTAAGGCTAAAACCCGAAGGCCTTTTCGAAACCTTCAATACCCAGGTATTTCAGGAAGAGCCGGACACGAGCACGGGACTCAAGCTTCTCACCAAACAATAGACTGCTCCCTGATTAACGCTAGTGCTTAATCGGACGCGCGTTTTCGCGAGCACGTGAAGGCCGGCACGGTGCTCTGCGCGCGTTCGATTAAGCCGTTTGAACGTGGCCGCTGGCGGTTGTTGCGGCGGATGCGGGCTAGTGGACCCGATCTAACGGCTATGGGAATTCAATCTTTTCGCTCATCTGTAAGCTGTTGGTTTTGCGGTACTTAGAAAACGAGCATGTGCGAGAACCGCAGTGAGATGCGCTGCGCTGGGACATGACGTGCGGAGCATCGCACGCGAAGCGTCCGCCGCGCCAGCGGCTACGTTCAAGCGCGGAAATCGTCCATTTGAAGTTCTAGAACTTGACTTGTCCGGTTTGGCGACACAGGAGTTAACAGCTTTGCTGCGTCTCCGTGGTTGTGCTCATCGGACTCCTAGCCTGAGTTTCCGAGTTAGCGGTAGAAAAGAGCTCCTCTGGTTCTTTGCTTTGTATGCAGACCGGCAAGCAGAGCAGTGAAATCGCCAGTAATTACGCCCTTTTCGCTCATCTGACGTTGTCGCACGCCGGATGGTTCTTTTGTACGCAGGTGTCTTTGGATTGTATATACTAATCCTAACGCTTTCCTGTCCCAACCGCCCAAATCTCTCATGTCTTGAAAAGTGCCTATTTACACAGGTAGAAACCGTACCACAACCCCTTGTGTTTCTCATTGACAGCACGCCCCTGATTGTGTATATACGAATCATGCCGAGCCTGCAATCCTACTCCGTCCGCGGGAACCGCTACTGGCGCATCGTCGAATCCTTTCGCGATAAAGGCGGACGGCCGCGCATCCGCGTCGTGCGCCATCTCGGTACCGCACAGAAGCTGCTCGAACGCCTCTCCGAGGCTCCGGGACGTCCCCTCTACGCTGCGGAGCGGGATTTCGGCGCCACCGCCGCACTTTGGGACACAGCTCAACAGCTGGACATCGTTCGAACCATCGACGCCCATGCCCGCAAACGAAAGCAAGGACCTTCGGTGGGTGAGTACATCCTGCTGGCCGCCCTGAACCGGGCGCTGGCCCCGGCCAGCAAACGCAAGCTCGCCGCCTGGTACCGCAATACCATTTTGGTCCGGCTCCTTCCGCTACGCCCGGCCGCCTTGCGCAGTCAGCGTTTTTGGGATCACATGAGCTATTTGGACGCCTCGACGTTGGTGCGGATCGAAAACGACATCACGCGGCGGCTGGTGGAAGAATGGAAGGTCGATCTACAAACGCTGTTTTACGACACCACCAACTTCGACACGTTCCTTTCCTCGGAGAACCCCGCACGGTTGGCGCGGCGCGGGCACGCCAAGTCCAAACGCACCGATCTGCGCATCGTGGGCCTGGCGCTGCTGGTCTCCTGGGATTTTCATATCCCGCTGTTCTCCCAGATCTACCAAGGGAACCAGAACGACTCGGTCACCTTCAGTCGGGTTCTGGACGATCTGGTCGCTCGCTACCAGATGTTCCGAGAGAAATGTCAGAGCATCACTCTGGTTTTCGATAAGGGGAACAATTCGGAGGAAAACTTTCAGGATCTCGAAGGGTCTCCCTACCATTTCATTGGCTCCTTGGTCCCCACCCAACATCAGGATCTTTTGAACATTCCTTTGGAACAGTTTCGTCCCCTGGAGGATTCCCGTTTCGCGGGCGTGCGGGTGTATCGCACCGAGAAGGAAGTCTTTGGGGAAAAGCGCACGATTGTCATCACCCGAAGCCGTGCATTGCTACGGGGACAAATCCGTGGCATCCGGCAGCATTTGGCCAAGAAGCTTCGTGCTCTGCGAGATCTCGAGAAACGCATCGCCCGCAGCCATGAACCCGGATGGAGGGGTAAACCCTACACTGCCGAGAGTATCCAGAAGAATCTGGATACCATCATCTCCGGCCAGTACATCGCGGATTTTCTCTGGGGCCAGGTGACTCGCAAACACAGGCGATTGGGGATTGCTTTTGGAACCGATGACGATGCCTATCAGAAACTAAAGAAACGCGTTCTCGGCAAGAGAATTTTGTTCACCGATCGCACCGATCTGACCGACGAAGAAATCATCTTTGGCTATCGCGGCCAACATCACGTCGAGCGTGCTTTCCGAGACATGAAAGATCCCTACTTCATCAGCTTTTCCCCTCCCCACCATTGGACCGACCACATGCTTCGCGTCCATGCGTTTTACTGCGTTCTCGCACTGACGCTGGTATCCCTGCTTCACCGTCGAGTGCACCAGGCGGGAGTGCAGGTTACTCAGTCCCACCTCATCGAGCAACTCAAACAGATCAAGGAGATCACCAACTACTATCCCGCTCACAACACCGAAAAGCCTCATCTGGGAGGCCGACCCCGTGCCGAGCGCGCCATGACTCATTTGGATCCTCAACAAGACCGCATTTTCCGCGCGCTTAAGCTGGACCGTTTTCTCGCCAGTTAGTATATACGCCTCTCCCTGCCGCGCCGACACCTCAACACCCGCCCCAATTGGCCCTTTTCGCTCTTCTGTGCGGTCACACCGAGCTATAAGTCGGAAACTCAGGCTAGGCTGCACCACGAA
>QIAN01000069.1 GCA_003225005.1 Acidobacteriota bacterium
CATGCATTTTTCATTTTTCTCCTTTTTCTGCCCCATTTCCTGGGGCACTTAACCGGCCAACATTTGGCCAATGTTCTTCGTCTTCTGAATTTTCTTTTCTTGTCCGTCTGATCGGCTCCAGTAGGGCCTTTCCCTTTTGCTTTTTCTCTTTCCTTGCTCCCTCTGTTTCTTTCTGCTTCCGAGGTTCAGGGAGGGAAAGGTATGCTCCCGAGGCGAAGGTGTCCTTTCTGTCGTCGCTGGTTTCATCCCCATCCGCGGCTCAAGCAGCGGCAAAAGACCTGTGGTCGAGCGGACTGTTGCCGCAAGCAGAAGAAGAGGTCCAATCAGCAATGGCGAACCGATCACCCAGATTACTTTCGGGATACCTACGCGCATCAAAAGGAAATCTACGGAACGCGCGCCGATTACAAGCGTCGCTACCGTGAGCAGCATCCCGACTACGTCCGGCGCAACGCGGCTTTCGTTCGAAAATGGCGGCTGCGGCTGAGATCGACGCCTGTAAGTCCCACAAGCCCTGATCTGCACGTAACTATCGAATCGGAGCGGGCTTCCCTCCGCATTGCCCAAGTAAGTCACACAAGCCGCGATATCTTCGTAACCCTTTTTCCTGCATAGGATTTAGCGGAAAGTATCCCGGTAAGTCCCACAAGATTCGATGGCTTTTCCATTCCTGTTTCCCTACGTTGAACCCGCGGACGAATGAAAATGCCCAAGCTCCGACCCCAACCGCCCCGGCCCGACCGCCGACGTTCCATCCGCGGCTCCTTCAGTTGGATTGATCACCGCTTCCTGCGCGAGGGATTCGATGAAGGTCTGACTCGCTTGGAGAAGTTGCTCTACTTCGTGCTGGTGGCAGTCTCCAACCAAGACGGAGTCAGTTTTTACTCCGACGCGCGTCTGGCAGAGTTATTGGACATCCGTTTTCTCCACGAACTGGAAGCAGCCCGCAACGAACTAGCGGCCCGGGACCTGGTGGCCTATATAGGCGGAATCTACCAAGTGCTGGACTTGCCCGTCGGCTCTCCCCGGAAAGCGCGTGAGTCTTCTCCACCGCTGCCCGACCACACTTTGCGCTCGAGTTCCTCTCTGCCACGCGTTCGCAAAACCGCACTGCGGGAGGCGGCCTCCGATCTAGAAAGCGTCAAGCAGTTGCTGGAACGTTGGGGCTGGGGAAAGACATGAAACTCTCCGTGGTCTATCCGCCTGCCGTGCCCGCCAGTGCCTCCCCCTATCGGGTGTGCGACGAGAAAGGAGGAGAGATCGAGTGGGCGAATGCCTTCCTCGACGCTCAGCGCCTTCGCCAACTTTCCCCGCGGTCGCTTCGCATCTACGCCTACGACCTCCTCGACTTCGCCCGCTGGTTCGTACCGCAAGATCAGCCGTTGGCTAAAATCACCGAGTCCACGCTCGTCGACTATGTTCGTCATCAACTCGAGGAGGATCCCCAACCCAAACCACAGACCGTGAATCATCGCCTAGGCACCGTGCGCTGCTGCTATCGCTTCCACACCGGGCAAGAGATCCCCGCTGGCCAAGTGCATTTCCAGCGTCGCTATACCAAACGATCCCCGCTCGGCTACGGCCGGCCCCGCCTGGCCATCGCCCGGGGTCTCCGCCTCAAACAAGATCGGCGGGTCATCGTGCCGCTCTCTTCGGAAGAAGTCGCGAAGTTCTGGCAAAGCTTCCGCACCTATCGTGATTTGGCTCTTGTGGGCTTGATGCTCCTCGACGGCTTGCGCTCCTGCGAGGTTTTGGGACTCCAGCCGGAAGACGTGCAACTCGCCGACGGCCAGATGCGCGTCCATGGCAAAGGGAACAAGCAGCGCGTCATGCCGCTGCCTCCGGATCTCCTCGAAGTCCTCAGACACTATCTGCGCTTGGAACGTCCGCTCACCAACGCGCCCGCCTTGTTCGTCTGCTTGAAAGGCCGGTCGCGCGGCCAGCCGATGAGTCCGGCCGGACTTCGCTCGCTATTCCGCCATCATCGAGTGCGCAGTCGAGTCCCTCATGCCAATCCACACCGGGTGAGACATACGTTCGGGGCGGATATGGTACGCGCCGGGATGTCCCTGCCCGCCCTGCAACGGCTGATGGGGCATTCGCAGATCCGAACTACTTTGCTCTACGTTCAACTTGCCCCACAGGACGTCTGGCGCGAATACGCTCGCGCCATCGAGAAGCGGAAGGCGCTGGACTCTTCCCATCTCCCATGACTCGCGGCCGAACCAGCCTGGAACAGATCTTCGAAACGCAAATCCAGACGCTTGCACTCACGCTCCGCCCCAGCACCGTGTACAACTATCGAACTACGGCGCGCCACTTCCTGGCTTATCTCCGCACCGCCTTTCCCCAGCTTCGCCGGCCCTCTCAACTGCGCCGCGATCCTCATGTGCTCGGCTGGTTCCGCTGGCTTAGTGAACAGCCTCTGAGCAACAAAACTCGCAGCGATTACCTCTTTTGTCTCCGCCGCTTGCTGGACGATCTCGCCTTCAACGGCCACCCTGTTCAGCCCGATTTCATTTGTCGAGAAGACTTCCCTCCCCAACCCCGCTATCTGCCCCGACCCCTCTCCCTCCAGGAGGACCAACTCTTGCAGCAGGAACTACACCGAACTGATGATCTCTACGCAAATGCACTCCTGCTCATCCGTGCTACGGGAATTCGCCTCGGCGAATGCCGCGATCTGCCTATGGACTGTCTGAGGCAAGTGGGGACAGACCTGTGGGCGCTCCATGTCCCTCTCGGTAAATTGCACACCGAGCGCTTGATTCCGACCGATAGCGAGGTGCGGCGGATCGTGGAGCGGATCCTGATCCTGCGTAGTTCGGTCCCACTCACACGATTAGCCAAATCGCAAGGTTTCCTGCTGCCGCGTTCTGGTGGTTGTTACGCTCTGGTGGCGGCTCTCCGATCGGCGTTGGCCCAGGCCGCGAAGCGCGCCGGTTGCTCGACCCATGTGACCCCCCACAGGCTGAGACACACTTTCGCGACTGAGATGCTCCGACTCGGGATTAGCCTTTTCGCTCTCATGAAGCTGCTCGGGCACAAAGATATCCGTATGACCCTGCGCTATGTGGAAGTCACCCAGCAGGATTTGCAGCGCGAATTTCATCAGGCTCGCCAGAATGCCGCTCATCCGCATCGTCTGCCCACGCTGGCACTCCCCAAAGATACGCCGAGCGCCGGTCTCCCCGGCATTCGTCAGGCGCTGGGAGCAACACGTCATCTTCTCGAGATGTATCGTCGTCAGCTCACCGACGAAAAAATCCGACGCAAACTGCAGCGTCTGGACAAGCGTCTCCTCACTGTTGCTTCAGAACTGCAGAGAATCCACACACAAAAAACTGAGGAAACATTGGCCAGTTAAGGGGCACTCAGAAGCGAGAGGCCGCTGCTCCCAAAGCGTGCGGCTGCATTCTGGGAGGGAACCCAATGTTTTTAGGGCGGAACCGGGAAAGCAGAAGCCGCGAAGCTGCAGGACGCAGGAATTAGCCCGAAGCAGTGCCCAGAAAATGAACAGCAGAAAAAGGCTGGCCTACTGAACTGGGAACATTGGCGCA
>QIAN01000416.1 GCA_003225005.1 Acidobacteriota bacterium
CCGACTCGCCTCCTGGCGACGCACGATGCCGAACGCCCGGCTATTCACACCTAGCTCAACCCGCCGAACCGCCGTATGCGGACCCGCACGTACGGTGGTGAGGGAGGGGAGGACGGGTGACTGTCCCCCCTATCCCGATTCAGCCCGCTGAGGGCTTCTTCCAGACCTCTTGGGTCTTAGCTTATTGCTTATTGCACATATTACTGCACATGGATCGTCTTGGTGCTGGAATCCAATGTGCCGTGCACTTTCACTTTCTTGCCTTCGAATTTCTGTACCTGGTCCTGGTGGTCAATGTCGTACATGTTGCCAGTGTCAGCATCCTGGAACTTATACTTGTCGCCCGATTTTACGATCGTGCCAGTAAAGCTCTGGGCATCTGTCGATGATGCCGCTGGAGCTTGCGAATCGGGAGGAGCTGATTTTCCTGCATCAGGCGCCTGGCTTGGCGGCGCTTGCTGCTGCGACTGATCCGGCGCCTGACTCGATTGTGACTCCGGAGTCTGGCTGGGCTGTCCCTCCTGCGTCTGTGCCGGCGCTTGAGCGGGTTGCGACTGTGCGTCCGGGGTTTTGGTTTGCGACGTGCTGTCTTGCGCATTGAGCGAAATGCCCACGCTCAAGAAAACCACTAGAGCGCTAAGGAACCACAGGGACTGAATTTGTCTCTTCATGAAAATCCTCCAAAAAATGTTTAGACGCAGTTTCTCGTCAGGTCACTGGCAGCAAACCGCTTGCCAAATGCTTTGCTTCCATCGCTCAGTTCCTTCGATCAGCAGGAGTTGTTCTATCTACACGCCTTAGCCTGGATCGCGAAACTTTTATCGCGCCACCAGCTACGGAACCGCCAGCACCACGACTACAGAAGATGCTGTATCGGTGATTTGAATATAGCCGGAGCTTCCAGCCAGTAGGTGAGCAGATTTTGCTCGCTCCACGAGTTTTGAAAGGGCACGGCTTCAGCCGCGCCGCAAAGTGCCGATTAAATTCAACGCGGCTTTTAAGTCCGTTCACTTTAAACGCGTCAGCAAAACCGATAGTACATCCAGATTTGGCCCTTCCTCGGCAATTCTGGTCCTGTCTCTTCGAGCCACGCGGCAACTGCTACCCGACATTGTGCGAGACGCGACACTAGCGGAGTAATTGAGAAATTGAAAGCTGCATGAAATCGTTGCCCGCGATTCGAGAAGAGCGATATTGCTACATCACCTCACCACCTTGATTTTCCCGTCGCTCGGCCAGAAGTCTCCCGTACCGCGGCCAAGACCTCCGTACTCCCCGGACTGTTCCCGGAGCCCGCCTCTTCGGCCATCTTCCGCTGCTTGTCCTCGAGCACGTCAAGGATACAAATGAGACCTGGCAGGGATGACGGGCGACTTTGGAGTTATCCGACAGTTTCCAGTTTCCGTTTGCCGACCATCCTGGAGTTGGTACTCGCTGTACTCGATGCTCAACGTGAGTAAACGCGAACGAGGATTTGCTGGCGCAGAGTCGCACTGCACAAACCGTCAACTTGATTGCTTTGTACAAGACTTTGGGTGGGGATTGGCAATCCATCACCCTGCAATAGAGATCCGCATCAAAAGCAGCATTATCAGAATCCAATAGGAAAGGCCTTTTGACAGTCGGGGAGAATTGTGATGGCCACGCTAGAGACCGCTTTCCTGCACGATCAACTGGAAGAGCGCAAGCGCCGGTTGCAAGCGGCGATTGCCGTCGCACCACCGAACGCGGGCTTGGCCGGTCTGCTGCACGAAGTGGATTCGGCTCTGGCACGTATGGCCAAAGGCAGCTACGGTCTATGCCAAGAGTGCCACGAACCGGTGGAACAGGACCGCCTGCTGGCCGACCCGCTAGTGCGCTACTGTCTGGACCACCTAACCGTACCGGAACGGGCCGCGCTGCAGCGTGATCTCGACCTGGCTTCCGAGGTACAGCGCAACCTTTTGCCGCAAGCGGGCCTGCGCACCGGTGGTTGGGAGACCAGCTATCATTACGCGCCTGTCGGTCCCGTTAGCGGCGACTACTGCGACCTGATCCCGTCCGACGGACAGCTTTTTTTCGTGCTTGGCGACGTCTCGGGCAAAGGTGTGGCCGCCTCCATGCTGATGACGCAACTCCACGCCTTGTTTCGCAGCCTGACTGGTATGGCCCTGCCGCTCGGCCAGATGGTCACCCGGGCCAATCGCGTCTTCTGTGAAAGCGCGCTGGCCGGGCAGTACGCCACGCTGGTGTGCGGCCAGGCTAAACCTACCGGGGAGGTGGAAATCCATAACGCCGGCCACTGGCCCGCAATCGTCGTCGGGCGCGACCGCGTGCTGCGCATCGAGTCCACCGGTCTGCCACTGGGGATGTTTTGCGAAAGCGAGTTCTCCGCCACGCGCTTGCAACTGGAGGTCGGTGACACCCTCTTCCTCTACACCGACGGCCTTTCGGAAGCCCGCAACGAGGGCGACGAATACGGCGTGGACCGCGTCATGACCTTGGTGCGCCAGCAGGCCGCGCGGCCCCCCGCCGAGCTGATCGCCGCTTGCCTCGACGAATTGCGCGCCTTCGCCGGAGGCGGCCCACGTCTGGACGACTTGACTCTGTTGGCCATCCGGCGCCGCAGCTAAGCCGACTTTTCAGTACCCATATGGCCGACTGCCGCGCATAACTTCCGACTTGCCGACGCTCGACAGCAAACTAGCGGTCGTGGGATTGTGGATGATATGGCGATTCCCACCAGTCTCCCGGACCGAACTTGACTGGGATTACCGTGGTAGCAGGCGATCACTTACCGGCCGAACTCTAAGATAATAGAAGCGTACAGTTGGCAACGAAACGTATCTGTACGACACAAATCTGTCTGCAGCCGCGACAGAGACGCGGGGAAGCAACCGTTAGTGACTCGTCACCGGCAGCAACACGCTCGAGGGTGAATCCTTTGAGCCGTAAATCTTTTGCGTTGCCTTCACATAATCTGCGTCGGTGGCCTTGTAGATGTTGTCCACGAACTTCTGCGGATTGCGATCGTATACGGGGAACCACGTGCTCTGCACCTGCACCATAATGCGGTGTCCCTTGAGGAAGACGTGGTCGTTGGGATGCAAGTCGATCTTGTACTCGGTGACCTGGTCGGGCGTGATCGGTTCTGGCGTGTCCAAACTGTTGCGATACCGCCCGCGCAAAATATCGCCGGCCACCATCAACTCGTAGCCGTTCAGCACCGGGCCGGCGCCTTTGGTGGCGTCCTCTTCGGTGATCTTTTGGTAGTCCTCGGGATACACGTCGATCAGCTTCACCACCCAGTCGCTGTCACTGCCCGTGGTTGAGGCGAAGAGGTCGGCAACGATATCGCCGGTCACTGTCACGTCTTCTTTCAGCGGATCGGTCTGCCACGTCAACACGTCCGGACGTTGCTCCACGAAGCGCTGGTCCTGCACCAGCCAAGTGGTCCAAGCGGGCGCAGGATACGTTGGCGTAATCGGCCGGTTGCGGTACGGCACGGGGTTCGCCGGATCGGAAACATAGGAGTCGAAGGCCTCCTGATCGCCGGGTGAGTCAAATGAGAGTTTTCCGTTAGCATGAAGGTACAACTTCTTTTCCGTCACGCCCTTCTTCGGAGGCCATTCGTTGTAACTCTTCCAGACGTTGGTGCCAGTCTGGAACGTGATGGCTTCCGGCTGGTTCAGCGGCTTGTCGTGTAGCCAGTGCGCGAACCACGGTGCGAGAATGTGAGAGCGGTAGTAGCGCGCAGTGTCGCTGCCCCAATCGACATCGCCCAGCTTGCGCCCGGTTTCCCCGGACCATCCACCGTGGTTCCATGGGCCGGCAACGAAGTAATTGAGGTGCTCGGTGTCGGTCTGCTCCAGCGCGGCGTAGATTCGGGTCGGGCCGACGTAGTCTTCCTGGTCGTACCACCCGGCGACATTCAAGTTCGGAACGGTCGTGTGCTTGAGGTACGTCGTGACCGCGTGCTGCTTCCAAAAATCGTGATTGGGATGCTCGACGAAGTCGTTCCACGTAGGCAGCTTTTCGTCGAAGTAGCGCGCGTTGACGTTCGAGAGTGCTCCTAGCGACAGGTACCAGGAATAGGTGTCGTACTGGTTGAACTTGAAGTTGGTGTTCTTTTCCTTGGAGGTCTCCAGCAGCGCCGAGTACTCGAAGCCGTAGCTCAGCCGGAACGCGCCGTTGTGATGAAAATCGTCGTTGATGAACATGTCATCGGGCGAGGCCTGCTCGCTGGCGGCCTTCAGAGCGGGATGCGGTTCCAGCAGCGCCTGCGTCACCAGCCATCCGGGATAGGAGATGCCCCTCATGCCAACCTTGCCATTGTTCTTGGGCACGTTCTTGATGAGCCAATCGATGGTGTCGTAGGCATCAGTGCCTTCGTCCACCGACTTGGGGTCGTTCTTGGCGCGTGGTGGCCGCTGCATGATGAATGCTCCCTCGGACTTGAAGCGGCCGCGGATGTTCTGGAATACGAAGATGTAACCGTCGGCAACCAGTGGCTCGTCATAAACATAGGACGCGGGAACCGCACTCGCGTTTTCCGGTACGCCGTAGGGAGTGCGTTGCAGGAGAATCGGCAGCGGCCCGCTCTCCTGCTTGGGCGTGAGGATCACCGTTTGCAGGCGGACGCCATCGCGCATCGGGATCATGACTTCCTGAAAGTCGAAGAACTCGGGATGGTATTGCGGCTGAACCGCGGGCACCTGCGCGCCAAGTTGCGCGGATATTGCCAAAACAGAAATCAAGAGAAGCAGCGAGGTTTGTTTGGCGACGATCATCCACATGCTCCGTGAGAAATGATCGCCAGTATACAACTAGAATTTGAGGCTTCGATCGTGGCTCAACAGCTTACAGTGTGGAACTAGCTCAAACTGGGCGAATTTCCTGTGAACTTCGTTGACCTGAAAAACGTCCTCGTGGCAAGACGCAGTCTCCCGCTTGAGGTCACTCGCATTGATGTATCCACCGGCCGCCCGCGAGCCATAGAAACAGATCATGGCTTCTGATCCGGCTGGAGTGCACAGCATTCCCACAATCAGATTCAGCGCTGACGGCAAGTCGTACGTTTACTCCATCGACCGAATCCTCTCCGATTTGTTCGTGGTCGACGGCTTGAAGTGAGTCCGCCCACATAAGTTCACGCGACGAGTAGAGTCGCGCAAACTATGGCCGAAGCTACTCGGGTTCGCCGATTTCGCCGTCCTTTGCGTCACTGTTTGACGGGCAAACAGGAAGTAATGACTGTCGAAACCAGGCCAACTGAGAGGTACCGGTCAGGCACGGCCTTCGAAACTTCGGGCAAAGTCTGGTCAGAGCCTTCGTAAACTCCGCGTCCAGTGTGCTTCCTCAGCACCGCCGCGGATCAGCAGTCGGCTGCATTGGACCGGGCCAAATACCACGGACCGCGACCGCTGCCGGCGGTGTTACCCGCGAGCCGCGGACGCACGTCCAGTGCGATCTGAGTCGTATGCTAGACCTGATTTTTCATAGCCTCCTGGGATAACGCAGAATGGCGTAGCCGCGTGCTAGGCACCCTTCTTTTTTATCCAGCATGGAAACAGCGGGTCCAGGAAAAAGTAGTTGCCCTTGTACCGATCCAGGATATCTCTTGAATCAAGCGACTGAAGAGCTTTTTGAACAGAGGACGCTGGTCCGAGGCGAAACTCTTCGCGGACGCCTTGGGAATAGATTTCGGACGCCCCGCGGTAAGCGATGGCTTGTAGCGCTGCGCGTTGCCGCGCGGAAAGTTGTTCCCAGAGTAGCTCATAGTAAGTCGACTGGCTCGTAACCAGACTTTCAATGACGGACTTCACGTCTGATACATCGAGTTGGCGTTTATCCTTCAGTTCCGCGTAATCCCAAAGCTCATGCGCGATACGCTGCACGTCATACGGAATTAAATCAGCAGAAGCGAGCAGGGTTTGCAAACCCAGCTCGTCAAGCGACCTGCCTCTCTTGCGAAATTGACGAGTAATGGAGTCTTTCCAGTCTTTTGCTGGAATCTTGTCCAGGAACATCTGAGGACCGGCTTTATGAAAGGGACGTTTGGCAGAAAGCATTTCCTCCATCAACGACGGTTGAGAGCCCGCGAAAACATAGCCCACCTCTCTTTGCTCCTGAACCTGGTTCCTGATCGCATTTTCGACCGAGCCTCCATTGAATTGGGAGATCTGCTGAAATTCATCAAGGCAGATGGCCATGCGAAATCCTGCGTTTTTGGTCAGCTCTCCCGGCAGAGCAAACACGTCCGGTGCGATCGGGTTGGGATCAAAACCCGCCCCTTTACCTAGCGACACACTGATCTCCCCCGTGGCCATGTTGATGCTGACGTCGGGCTTTACCTGGCGAGCAAATCGCGTAACCCAGTCCTTGACCCGCTCCCAGGGACCGGCGGCGCGCAACACCTTCTCAGCAAACTTTTCCAGGAATTGGGCGTAGCTGGAATAGCTGCTCACCGTCAAGCTGACGGTATGAATGGGGCGGGCGACATGGAAGGGGCATCTAGCGGGTTTTCTTTTTTTGTACCATGATTCTGAACGGATATATACGTACAGATTAGAGGCGCTACAGAAAAGGAGACCCTCATGCCTGACGATCTCGCCACTTTGGAGGCCCAAAGATCCAAGCTCCTGGAGGAGTTCCTCCGCTTGAGTGATCTGCGACCGGGCTC
>QIAN01000071.1 GCA_003225005.1 Acidobacteriota bacterium
CAAATAGGGTCGAATGAGTTCCGGATAGGTTTGTATCTCACCGAACACCCGACTCAGCGTGCCGGTCAATTCCTTCTCATCCGGAAAATATCGATTATGAGTCCCTGTTTGGCGCGTATATCTCCACAATCGCTCGGTCGGATTCAGTTCCGGTGAGTACGGCGGCAGTTGATGAACTTCCAGCCAGTGGCGATTGGCATCGAACCAAGCCCATACATCGCCGTCTTTGTGGTAGGTCGCGTTATCCTGAATGAGCAGGGCTCCCTGCCGTCGATAGCTGCGAGCCAGTTGTTCCAGGAAAGCAAAGTACGTGGAAGCGTTGAAGACTGTGTCTTGCCGGTAATGGAAGCGAGCCTTGCACAATTCAATGGCCCCAAAAATCTTCACGCTCTTGCGCTGTCCAGTCACGGGAACTTCTGGAGGACAACCAACTCGGCTCCAGGTGGCGTGCAGGGTAGAATCTTGGCGAAAGCTCGCTTCGTCGGTGAAGATCAACGCCCAGTTTTGCCGCTGCGCTTTTTTTTAAGGCTGGGATAGGTGTACCGCTGCCAGCGATTTTGCTGGTCAGCGTTGGCTCGGGCCAGCACGCGACGCGGGCGCTGGACGGAGAAGCCCAAACGATGAAGCAACTTGCGCACATGGCCCGGATGATAATGAATGCCGAATTCCTCCTCGATGACCCAGGCGATCATGGGCGAGGTCCAGATGCCCGTATCCAATCCGTAGGCCACCGGGCCGCTTTCGAGAATGTCGTCGAGTTGTTTGCGCTGCGTCGGCGTCAGCTCCAATGGCCGCCCCGAGCGATGCCCTTCGAGCAGCCCTTGCACGCCAAAAGCTTGGTAGCTTGCTAACCATTCCGAGACCCTCGAACGTGGAGATCCGAGTAGATGGGCCAACTCACCGCTGGTGCGTCCCTCCGAGTTCAGCACCACTGCTTGCAATCGCTTGGCAACTCGGTAGGCTCCGTCCCGTTCTGCCTCTTTGCGCAAGCGGATTAATCGCCTATACGTCTTCGGGTGTAAGTGCAAGATTCGTGGAACCATGGCACCTCCTTCAAGGAGTATGCCAGATGCACACACCATATGTCCTTTTAATTATGCGCGGATGTATATCTTGCCTCCAGACGTGGAAGGGCAGGAAGTTGCGGTGCGCAATCGATTCGCGTGTCCTACGCTGGGCCGGTTGCGTTCGCCAGCGATAAGGTGCAAGTGCCCGTCGGGAAATGAACGAGAAATTCCAGCGGAGGGGACTCGGGGCAGGAGTTTAGCGGTAAACATGACTGCATCGATGCAGGCGTGGGTAATGGGTCTCCACTCGCTTTACAAACAACTTACATTCTGATTGCTATCTAACTAGCAAGAAATTACTTTGGCGGTACCCCGAATCTCCTTGGAGTGGGGTGAGATCCAGAATCGAACCTCACCATCGCGCTGCCTAGTGCTTTGGCAATGTTCTCGTGTCCCTGGAAGAGGGCTTTAGTCTCGCGCGACGTTTCACGAGGAGGACACCATGAAAACTGGACCACTTTCCCTTTCCGAGTAACTCCCGCCACAAAAATCTTCCCCGAGCATCCGCATGCGAGCGAAAATTGTGGTAACAGTTGCCTTTCTCTTGGCTTGCGGCGTAGGAGCG
>QIAN01000072.1 GCA_003225005.1 Acidobacteriota bacterium
AATTCCCGATGCTCTTGTCGACTACTGCCATATGGGTGCATATACCGATCTTCTGATGCAGATGCGCTTGGAACGCGGCAACCTGGTAGTAGCCAAGTTTCGAGATGAAAGAGGAACGAAAAAGATTGATCACATAGAGTTTCTGGATGGGGCTTCTGTTCGGAACGGCGCTAGTACAAAACTTCTTCCAGAGAGACACGCCATCTATATGATTAGCTGGCACGCGGACGATTCGGGGGAGCTGGAAATGCAGACCTGCGGAGCTCAAGCATATGTCTGGAACCAAAAGAGTCGGACATTCGACGCGAACCGAATGCTCAGTAACGAGGTAACCCAACGCGAGTGCCGTCGAATACAACGAGAACTGCATTGCTTGGCACAGCCCTGCCCAAATTCAAAGTAGCCCACTACCTAAAGACGCGGGCGTTAGCCCCTGAGGCTCTAGCTAAGTACACGACAGGTTCTAGATGCTGAGCTATTCGCTGGACCTTGAAGAAGCAATCGGTTGGAAGCGGCCATCGGAATAAAGCCGGTAACGCCGACCGCGCCATGAAACGGTGTTGCCAAAAAATCCCGCCAGCCAGAAACAAAATCCGGCCAGATCTTCAACCGGCAATAGCAACCAGTTCAACCGTGCCTTCAGCACGCGCGCCGAAACGGTATATGCGGCCAAAGAACGTATCACAATCGCAATGACCGGCACCGGCCACCACCCCGGCTTGACAAAAAAGAGAAACAGAGCCAGCGGCAGCGGCATCGTGAATAACTGGCCCAGATATCCCATGGGACGCGACCGTCGCGTGCTGCGCACCCAGCGCAGCCGATGAACCACACTCTGCCCCAGCGTAACGCTGTCGATGTGGTGATCGATCACGTATGAGGAGAGGATCACGCCGTGACCAGCCTCGGCAGCGAACTTCCCCATCACGAAATCTTCCGCAAGATAGTCTTTGAGGCAGTCAAAGCCTCCAATTGATTCCAACACGCTGCGCCGCGCAACAATGGTTGGACCCACAGCAAATCGCACGCCCTCGACCATCCTTGCTACCAGCGCCGAGGCCCAGAAGTCCGCATTCATCCCGGTCGTTTCCAGACGCGACCAGAAGCTCGATCCAGGCAGCGCTCGATATGGGCAGGTGGCCACTCCGACATGCTGATCCTGAAACTCCGCCGCTACGGTGCGCAATAAGTCGGCCGTAACCTGAATATCGCTGTCGCTCATGACGACCAGATCATTCGCGGCTGCGGCGAGCATACGCTCAAGGCTGTACACCTTGGCATTCGGATATGGCGGTTCACCCGTCACGATCAGCCGTGTGGGAATGTTCGGATACTGCTTCTGAAGTTTGCTGACGACCGGGGCCGCCGGATCATCCCCGCTGCGAACCGCAAAAAGGATTTCGAAAGCCGAGTAGTCTTGCTCGAAAAAGGTGCGCAGATGAGATTCGAGATCCGGGTCCAGTCCCGCTAGCGGCTTAAGAACACTGATCGACTCTATGGATTTCAGCGCAGGCGGGCGCGCAGCCAGATACCGCCATGCAGCTAGGATTGACAGGAGCGAATAAACCACGGCGCCAGCGACGACGAGTAGAAGTAGTGCACCAATCAAATTCCTTTATCCTCGGAGAAAAGCGAATCTGGAACTTATCGGAACCTGGAAACTATGCACACAGCCAGTCAGATGCGCACAAATCGCGCGATAAGAAGGCAAGACGGCTCATTATACGCGGCACTAAAGAAGTTCAGATTGTCTGGAGTAAGCTAACCAGGCTGGGGCGGGCTTTCAGTCTCATCCTCAAACAGGACGAGGTCGTATTCATTGCGTCCCAGCGCGTCCTTCGGCCCTTGCAGCGAATTGACACGGTCCAGTTCCGCCCGAGGCGCGGGCCTGACTTCTGCCCAGAATCTCCTACAAGGGAAAAATCTTCCTCTCGGCCGACCGGCAACACACGCGCTGCCCACGGGGAAAGTCTCTCGTGTGCGGTTGTAACCAAGGGGCCCCCTGTTTCTCCACCGGAAGAATTGGTAACCACGTGTCGGCACCGCTTGGACCAACGATTATCCCAGCCCCAAAGCGTTTCCCGAATCGGAGAACGATTCATCTTGGGAGAGACTGGCACTTTTTGTCTTCCATCCGACCAGCGGCGAGGACTTTCTGCCAGGAACCGCGTCCGTTGGGATGAAATGTAGGGAACTGAAGCCCAACTCCCAGCGTATTGGTTTAAGCGCCCTTTAGGGTGTGCATGGGCGGGACGCCAGACCACCAGTTGAGGCCGGTCACCTGTGATTTACTGTTAACCAACACAAGACTCGAACGTCTAATGCGACAAAGTCCCGAACACCGGACTGGAGATGCCCATCGGAGGTTTTCTATGATTCAACGGCAAAATGAAGGCCATCTCACGAGCGCGGAAAGCGCAAAGGGGCACGTGCACCAGGTCGTACGACAGGCTCACGAAGAACTGCGACAGCTGATCCAGCAGCGCGCCGAGGTAGTCAAGCGGATTGGCACGGTCAAGCAGACTATAGCGGGCCTCGCGAACCTGTTCGGCGATAGCGTCTTGAGCGATGAACTACTGGAACTGGTCGACCGTAAGAACAACGGCCGTCAGCCGGGCTTCACCAAGGCGTGCCGAATGATTCTCATGGAGACGAACCGTGCCCTGAGCGCCCGCGACATGTGCGAGCAGATCCAACAAAAGCTGCCGCCCATGCTGGCCCGCCACAAAGATCCCATGGCATCGGTAACCACAGTCTTGAATCGTCTGGTGGAGTACGGAGAAGCCCGCACCGTAATTCTTGAAAACGGTCGCCGCGCGTGGCAGTGGGTAGCCGAGCCAGACCCGCAATCATCGTCTCCGGATGCCACCGCGAAAATGCAGCCTCACGGCTGAGAGGGCTGCGGCTCCATTCACCATCCTCTATTCCGGCGACAGCAGCATACCCTTTTCCAGGTGCCGGGTCACATGCGCATAAGAAGCCGCGTGAGGATCATGCGTGACCATCACGATGGTCTTGTGAAAATCCTCGTTCAAACGCTTGAGGATCTCCAGAATCTCGGTCGCCGAATGGCTGTCCAGATCGCCTGTGGGCTCGTCGGCAAGCAACAGTGTCGGATCGCTTACGATAGCTCGCGCGATGGCCACGCGCTGCTCTTGCCCGCCCGATAGTTGCTTAGGCAAGTGATGGACGCGCTCTTCGAGCCCCACCAGCTTCAGCGCCGTCATAACGTGTTCGCGTCTCTGCTGCGGATTGAGCTTAGTGAGCAGCAAGGGTAACTCCACATTTTCAAATGCTGTGAGCACCGGGATCAGGTTGAAGGTCTGAAAGACGTAACCAATATGTTCGTTGCGCCAGCGAGCAGCTTGCGCATCGCCGAAACGAAAAACGTCTTGTCCCTGCACCAGCAGCTCGCCAGACGTCGGCCGGTCGATAGCCGCAATCATGTTGAGCAGCGTAGTCTTGCCCGATCCAGAGGGTCCCATCAGGCCCAGGAATTCCCCGGCAGCAATGTCAATCGAAACATCATCGAGCGCCGTCACCTCGAACGCGTCTCGCTTGAAGATCTTGCTGACGTTTCGGACGTGAACCACCTTCGCGCCAGTAGCAACTTCGTTTTCCACGACAGTACTCATGATTGCCCCTTAATCTTGATTTTGTCTCCATCTTTCAGATCCTGTGGCGCCGTGGTGATCACACTCTCGCCCCCCACCAGTCCGTCCACCAGGTATCCTTCGCTGCGCTGGCTCAACACGCGAATTCGCCGTGCCACGGCTTTGCCGCTGTAAGCGATCAACACAACTTTCTTGCCGTCTCGATCACGGACGGCAGCAGAGGGTACGAAGACGCCCGGTGGCTGGCTGGAACCTTTAACAGGTTCATTCGCGATAAACTTCACCGTCGCATTCATCTCCGGCCGCAAGTATTCGTCCGGATTCAATACTTGCACTTTGATCTGCACCGTAGCTTTCTGCCGGTTCGCCTCCGGAGAAATCTGTGCAATCTCGCCATCGTATTTGCGGTCCGGATAGGCATCCACCGTAACAATCCCTTTCTGTTTAGGACCAAGGCGGGCAAAGTCGGATTGCGCGATATCCAGCTCCACTTGCAGATCATTAAGATCAGCCAGCGATACGACCGATCCTTGCGGTCCACCAACAGCCGCGCTGGCAAACTGTGCGGTGATCAGTTCACCCTTCTCCGCAGTGCGGTCCAGAATAGTGCCAGTAACCGGGGCGCGGATCACTGTAGCGTCGAGCTGCGCCTTCGCGAAGTCAAGCTGCCCCTGGGCTTGGGCCATTAGTCCGCGCGCGCGCGCAATTTCTTCTTGTCGCGGCCCGATCTGCATCAGTTGGAACGCCTTCTCCAGAGAGTTCACCCTCTGCTGGTCGGCATCGAATTTTGCGGTGGCGTCGTCCAGCGCCTGCCGGGAGACAACCCCTCCGCCTGCCAGCTCCTTCGTGCGATCCAGAATCCGCTTATCGTTGGCGAGAGTGGCCTGGGCTTCGTCGAGATTGTGTTGCGCCTGCTGGATCTCTTCCGGGCGCGATCCGTTCCGCAACTCCGCAAGATAAGCCCGGGCATTGGCAGCGGCGCCTTTGGCCTGCTCATAACCAGCACGGAACTCCTGATCCTCCAGACGCACCAGCACCTGGCCCTCTTTAACCTTGTCGCCTTTTTCCACTCCAATCCAAGCCAGACGCCCTGTGACCTTCGAGTTCACGTTGATGGTATGGTGGGCCACGATGTACCCCGTGGCCGACAGTACCGTACCGCCAACATCACTGCTTTCTGCCGTGGCGCGCACAACTTCCACCTCAGGCACGGTGGCGGACAGCAAACGATAAGCCAGCGCAGACAAGCTCAGCAGAGCTACCAGAGCGATTCCAATAACAATGTAACGGCGCGCCCAAGCCGGAGGCTCACCCGCCGTATTGCCCGCTCCCCTCTGCGTGCGGTCAATGCGGAGGCTCTGCAAGTCTTCGTGTTTGGCGTCAATCGGCATAGGTATAAGTACGAAATACGATCCGATCTGGTTTCCGTTTTCCGGTTTCCGTTTCAACGACCCAGCGACACATTACCCGCGCAAGGCGTTGAGAATATTCTGTCGTGCTGCATGCCACGCCGGAGCGAAGCCGCCGATCAGTCCCATCGCCAGAGCAAAAATGATTGCGCTTCCAACGACGCCAGGAGTCATCTGCAAGCCGAAGACAACCTCGCTGAACGTGGTCTGATTTTGTGTTCCCGTCGTCATGCCGTTAAACGGCAACATCAGCACGATTCCGACCCCTGCGCCCAGTAAGGACAGCAGTACCGCTTCCAACACAAACGAGGTCAGAATGCTGGACCGCGAGAATCCAATCACGCGCAAAGTCGCAATCTCTCTGGAGCGGTACGCTGCCGCGGCGTACATGGTATTCATAGCCGCAAAGCTCGAGCCGATGGCCATGATCACCGCCACGATCCAGCCGATAGTCCTGATCACGGCCCCGGAACTGGTCTGCTTCGCGTAGTACTCAGTCTCCAGCATGCTGTCCAGCTTCAGCCTCTGATCGTCACTCACTCGGTTTTTGAGCGCTTCAGCCGACACGGCGTCGGTAGCCCGCAGGTAGGCAGAGCTATAAACACCCTGCCGATCAAAGTCAGACGTCATCTGGTTAACGTCACCCCACATTTCCGATTCGTAAGCCGTCCCGCCAGCATCGAACACACCCACCACTTGCCAGGAACCCTTGCCAAACTCCACTGAGTCTCCCACGTCGGCGTGCTGAAACCGTTTGTGGATGCTGTTGCTTACCACGATTTCGCGCTGGCCTGGAGCAAACCAGCGTCCCTGCGCCAACTTCACGGCGGGACGCAGCTCCAAACCGTCCTGCATCATTCCCCGAACTGTTACATTCACCTCGCCTGAGCCATCCCTGCGGGCTAGGACGATCACTACCGTGACTTCGCCGGAAACCAACGGGTCACCGTGGCTGTCTTTGGCGACTCCAGGGAGGGTCTTCAAAACCTGGAAGTTCTCCGCTGGGAACGGGCCGGTAAGTTCGCTGGTTGAACCTTTGCGCAGCACGAGGACATTCAAGGGATTGCCGCTAGTTACAAAGGCACGTTGCAGTCCGGCCAGCAAAGCCATAATAAAGATGGCGGTGGTCACGGTCAGCGCAATGCCTAGTGCGGTCATGATAGTCAGACCCTTGCGCAGCTTCATGTTGCGGATGTTGTAGCTTATAGGAATCGCCATAGATTTTTTGCTTAGCCAATGTGCCGCAGACCATCCACGATGTTCAGCCGCGATGCATTGTAGGAAGGGACCACCGCGCTGATGAACCCAACCAGCGCAGCCACAAACCAGGCGACCAGAATGGTCGGAAGACTTACCTGTAACGCGCCCATCATACCACCCGTCTTGCCCGCACCTACTCCGATGAGGAAGGCCGCCACGGAGCCAACAACCCCGCCCACTAACGCCACAACTATCGCCTCACCCACGAATAAACCAAGTATGGTACGGCGTGTGAAGCCGAGGGTCTTAAGAACGGCGACCTCACGGGTACGTTCGCGAATCGACATGGCCATGGTGTTGGCCGAAACCAACAGTATGGCGAAAACCACTGCTCCGCAGATGCTGAGGATGAAGGCCTTCACATTGCCCAGCATAGCGAGAAAGCCGAGTTGAAACGCCCTTTCGGTCTCCGTCCTCGTGGGCTGAGGCGAGTTGCGGAACATGGCGTCGATCGCGGGACCAATCCGCGCAACCGACTCGGGTGAATCCGCCAAAATCGTGTAGAAACCCTGTTGTCCCTTCATATACGGCACGGCCTCTTCAACATATTTCTGGTTGTAATAGAGCGCCTGCGTGGGCTGTGGCGCGTTAAAAATCCCGCGGATGGTGAGCTCAAGATTTGTGGGGAAAATCGTGCCCGTGATGATAACCTTTTGCCCGACCTTCCAGCCAAATTCTTCGGCCTTCTTGCTGTCCACAACGGCTCCGGCGCGGTCGCGTTGCCAGGCCACGATCTGGTCCTCGGGAATCTCCCAGTCTTTGTAGACTTTGAAGAATTCCTCGGGGTCGGTCCCGAATTGCGCGAAGAAGTTGCGCGACTTATCGTCCTTATAAACGCCGCCGAACCAGTTCTGAGGAACGACCACGGCAACTCCCGGCAGCGCCCGAATTTTTTCCCGATAATAGCTGGGCATGGAAAATGTCAATGAAACCTTGTGCCTTGTGACTAGTCGAAGAGCCGATACTTCGCTGCCCTCTTTGAGGTAGAAGTTGCGCCAGATGGCCATCATGAGGGTGAGTAACAGGAGCGAAAACCCAATACTCAGCACCGTCAGGCTGCTTCGCCGCTTGTTTCGCAACGCGTTCTTAGTGACAAACCGAGTCAAAGTCATGATTTGAACTCTCTGGAACAAACACCTGGGCTGGACACGACGCCGCCTCTTGTCAGTGACAAGAGTAATTGAACCCACTTATCAACGGCAACCGCGTACCATTTGTTTCCGAATCCAGCTCCAGCAACCGACAGCATGCCCATGCTTTGCTTTCTGCCGCTGCCCCACCAGTGGGGATCGTCATCACGATTGCATGACAAATGTCACACGGATGCCCGCTATGAAACTTATAACGACCTTAGTCTGGCTGAAGTTACGGATTTGTGTCGGAAGCCGGAAATCGCGACGCTGTCCGACAACAGAGAAAGGACCGCGCTCTCTCCCCCACATTTCCCGAATTCCTGTACTCCTGAATTACTTTGGTAACTCGAAGTCCAATGCTTTCAACGATATCCTAGCGTTTGACTTGCTCCGAACTATTGCTCCGCGCGGCTCCGGTTCGAGCCGCGTTTGGACTTTTTTCGTAACGAGGCCAGGAAGAAATGCCCACGAAAATCGGCCCCTTCGAAATTCTTAGCGAGCTCGCGAAGTCTTCGACCAGCACGGTCTACAAGGCCAACGACCCTCAAAGCGGACAAACCATCGCATTGAAAGCGATTCAACTCAGCGCCTTCGGAGAGAAGGCGCGCGATCTCGAAAAGTCGCTGCTCGAAGAAACCGAGGGAAGCAAGGTCCTCAGCAGTTCGCACGTCACTCCCGTCTATGGCGCGGGCGAAATCGAAGGCAAGTTTTGTGCCGCCATGGAGTACGTCCAGGGCAACAGCATCGCCACCATGCTGGCCCGCAAGGAAGGATTTTCCATCTGGGACCTGCTCGACATCGGCCGCCAAGTCTGCAGCGGCCTGGATCACGCCCACGGACACAAAATCTTTCACTACAGCCTCGAGCCCTCCAAGATCATGTGCGGTTGGGACGGCACCGTAAAAATTCTCAGCTTCGGAGTTTCCAGCGTCGGCAACTTTGCTCCCCAAACAACGGACGGGGTCCCCTCTATCCTTTATTACATGTCACCGGAGCAGGTTCGCGGTGAAGAAATTACCGCCCCATCGAATCTCTACAGCCTGGGCGCCATGTTTTATGAAATGGTGACTGATCGCAAAGCGTTTTCGGGCGCGACTGTCGACGCGGTGTGCCAGAGCATCTTGGAGACCATTCCCGACCTGCCGATACAGCTCAACCCAAAGATCCATCCCTGGCTCAGCGATCTGATCATGAAGGCCCTGGCCAAGGATCCCGCTCAGCGTTACGCAAACGGAAGGGCATTGCTCGAAGATCTGGAAAAGTGCAAAGACTCTCGCTCGCAAACCGCTGCCAAGCCCGCCGCACCTGCCAAAACCGTTGTTATTCCCGACAAAGTAAAGGCGGCAGCCGCGTCAAGATTTGTGGCGGGATCTCAACCAAAGCCCGCCGCGGCAGCCCCCGCTCGTCCGGTGGCGACTTCAGGCGTAAAACCGGCTACAGCGGGAGCGAATGCGCCACCTGCGCAGGCGATATCCGCGATTGCCAAGCCGGAATCCGGGCAAACTCCGAAAGCGGCCGCTGCAGGAGCTGGAGCTGACACGCCGGCGTTGCCTGCTCCAAAACAATCCCAGCTCGACGCCTCGAGCGCATTCAATGCATCCTCTGTCAATGCGACGATCGATGCGGCCGCCCCGCAGAAAGCGCCTATTTCCCCGGCCGTGGCCGACGAGCCGTCGATTGAAACGTTCGAGATGCAAGCCCCGAACGTTGCTTTCGATCCTTTAATGGCGGAGGGCGGACCGCCTCGCGCCGCGAGTGCCAGCTTCTCGGAAATTGATGAAATGCCTCCGCTAAAAGAAGTTTATATGGCGCCCCCGCCTCCCCCGGTGCAGCCGGAAATTTCGCTCGATCCAGTCACGCTCCGCGGAGGGTCGCCCGAGAAGCCTAAGGCTCAGCCGCGCGAAGTCGCCCACAAGGCGCTTAAAGAGATTAAGGGCGTTCCTCCTCGCCTGCTCGGCTATTCGATCACGGGTGCGATTGCGCTTATCCTGCTCGTCGGCTTGGCGATAGCCCTCTACATTCATTTCCAAAACGCGGACGACGATAACGGAGCGGCACAGTCCCCATCGTCGGCCATCGCCTCCCAAACTTCGGCGAAAAAGTCAAAGCTGCAGAATCAACCAGCTCAACCAGCCGCTGAAACCGACGCAACTCAGCCGGCAAGCCAGTCCGTCGAGGACAACTCAGCCGCCCCGGCAGCTGCGCCAGCCAGGGGTCGCACCCCCAGGAAAAAAGCCGCCGTCGCACCCGTGGTTGTCCCCGGACGTGTGGCCGTAGATTCCACTCCGCAGGGCGCGCAGGTACAGATCGACGGCAAAAGCGATCCCGCCTGGGTTACGCCTTACACGACGGCGGGGCTTGCTCCCGGCCAGCACACAGTTGCAGTGGCGAAATCTGGCTACATCACCGACACGCGCACCATCGACGTCGCTTCCGGCAACAAGGCTCTAGTCGCCATCCGTCTCACGCCGTTGATGGCGACACTTTCCGTCAGCAGCAGTCCGGTGGGCGCCAACGTTTATGTGGACAGCAAAGACAGCGGCAAAGTGACTCCCGCGCAGTTGTCGCTCGACAAGGGAGCTCACACCATCCTGCTGCGCAAAGCCGGATACCTCGACGAAACCGCATCCTCGCAACTGGTGCAGGGAGAAATTGCCCGAGTCTCGTCCGCACTGCGTCCGCTCGGCAATGCCGATGACATCAGAACCACCGGCAAACTCAAGAAGATGTTCGGCGGCAAAGGTGGCGATGCGGGGATGGGAACCGTCAGCGTCAAAACCCAGCCCAAAGGCGCGCAGGTCGCAGTCAATCAACACCTGCTCGAGAAAACTACTCCAGTCGAGTTCCTGCTCGATCCCGGCAACTACATCATCGACATCACCCTAAGCGGCTACGCTCCCATCCACAAAGTCATCACAGTAGACAGGAGCGACAAAGTCGCAGTGGATGACTCCCTGCAACGCGAGTAAGCGGGATTAGTTCGCGTTTGGATCTTTGACCTCTGTTCTTGGCCTTAGCGGACAGCAGTGTCCGCTCCAAAAGGGCATTTTTGCGTTCCACCTCGGGAATACTTCTGCTAATCCTTGAATGGCCCCCTCCCCTTTGACGAGAAGGACTTCAGCGCGGAAGGCTCGCCTCGAGGCGTGGCGGCCGTGAGAGACCGCATCCGGTCACGCCGAGAAATGCGGCTGGAGCCGCGCCGACGGTTAAGGTTGCTGCGCCGGCGCTGACGCTGGCGGCGCCTGTGGCAACTGCACAACCGGCGTCACATGTCGCAGTTGCCGCAGCGGCTTCTCCTGCGACTGCATCATCCGCAACTCCGGCATCCGCAGCGTCTCACGCGGGAACTCCGGAATCCGCGACGCAGCCCGAAGCGTCCGCCAGGAACAGTCAGCCCGAACGAAGTAAGTGCGGACAAAAGCAATCTCCGCAAAGTGAGTCAGGACCCAGTGAAGCGAGCCGGCGCGGGACATATAGACATGAATGATGTCCTCGTTAAGATTCGCAAGATCGTCCGCGAAGGTTTCAACCTCCCCGGAAGCTGGTGCTGTTCGCAATGCTTTCGGGAGGGTCATGGATGGTTTGGCAAGCGCTCGAATGGTTTTGGGTCGGGCACGGTTTCAGCCGTGCCGTTATCGGGCCGATAAGAATGCGGGCTTTTAGCCCTGAGGGACGGTTCTCTTTCTACCTAGCAGCAGAAATAGAATAGCCCCGGTGGTCGGTCGGGGCTTGGAACTTAGGTACTGAACGCCGCCTGCGAGGCAACTCCAGAATAACTCCGCCAGCGCCGTTGCCAAGAGATCTTGCGGCTATCCTACTTGGGCAGCTTGAAGTTGACTGTGATCTCTGTCTGAATTTCGACGGGCTCGCCGTTGAGGAGATAAGGTTTGTACTTCCACTGAAGGACGGCTTCCTTGGCCGCGCGAGCGAGCACGGTATCACCGGTTAGTGTTTTCACGGTGACAATGTTTCCGCTCTTGCCGATCGTAGCCTGGAGTTCAACCGCTCCCTCGACGTGCATGCGACGAGCGTTGGCAGGATAGACAGGTTGAACTTTCTGGATCAGTAGTCCGTGCGAGACTCCTTGAGAAATGTTCAAGGTCTGGAGCACGGGCTTGGGCACGTTGCCGCCATTGCCGAGAATGTTGGGAAGCGATCCGCCAGAAGTAGTAGTTGGCGAAATTTCGACCGGGCCGGGAGCGGGCACGTCGGCTACCGGCTTGCTTAGTTTCGCTCCGGATGCCGAATTGCGCACCACGATCGGGGCGTCCGCGGGCTTAGCCGTTGCCGCAGATTCGATGTCAGGTGACGACGTCAGAGCCGAAGACTTGGGCGACTTGCTCGCCGACGTTTTATTGCCGGAGGATTTGCTGTCGGAGGATTTGTTGTCGAAGTTTGCATAGTCGAAAGCATCCCTCTCGAAAGACTTCGGCTTGCTCTCCGCTGCTGAAGCCTTGGATTGCGGAGTTGTCGCGTTTGGAGCAGAAGTTGGTGTGGATTCGGTCATGCTGCCTTGAGCTTTGGAAGCAGCAGGCTCAAGGTGTGATGCTGGCTCGACCGCCGCCGCTGGTTGTTTGGCTTCTCCGAGTGAGAGGTCGGAATTTTTATGGAACTGTGTCCACGCATAGTAACTTCCGACAGCGGCTACAAAGAGGACTGCAACTGCCGCAAATATTTTCTTGCTCCCACCGCTACTCGTTTCCGCACTCGCGGTGAGGTCGCCAAATGTGAACAATGGCGCAGGCGGATGAGCCGCAATGTCGGCCAGAGGATTATCGGACAAAAGAGGATTTTGCCCGGAGTGAATCTCCCGACCAAACGCTACTCTAGTTGGCGTGGGAGCGCTGGCAGCATCATCCTGACGCTCGCGCGCGGGCGCACTCGCGGTGGCTGATGAGGAAGAATATGGGCGCGAAGCGGATGACGCCGGCGGATTTGCAGACAGCATGATCGTGCCGGGTGCCGGCTTTGACGGCTTGGCTTCAGCCGGTGCCGGGGTCGCGGCTTTCTTCGCCGCAGTTGCTGCCGGCAGAGCCGCGTTGAAAACGGGAGACTGCGTAAAGCTTTCTGAGTCGTCACCCAGCACGTCGTTATCTGGGTCAACGGTGTCGCTTTTTGCGGTTGCCGAGAAAGAATTTGTGGAGATGGAAGCCTGACCCTGAGGCCGGGCGGGCGCGCTGGAAGCTGGAACTATCACGGGCGCTGTTGGCGCCATCGGACGCTGTATATCAATGCGAGGTGCCGCCTGGGACGCGGGTTTCACCGCTTCGCCCTTGCGCAGAAGTCCGCGGGCGACACGCAGCGTGCCTTTCGCTTGTTCAACATTAATGGGCTTGGTCAAAACCAGGTTTGCGCCAATGCGAAATGCCTTGGCCACTCCGGCCTGCCCCTCGACGACGGCGACCGCAAGCGACGACTGATTCGAGGCTGAGGCATGGGCACTTTTGAAGAGTAACGTGGCGTTCTGCTCGTTATCGCAGTCCACCACGATGGCGTCGAAGTGCTGGGACATCAACTTCTTGACGGCAACAAAGGGTTCGGTGCAGGGCTCAACGGCGAAGTCCAGCTCGCTGAGAATCTGCGTAACCGTACGCGCAGTTTTTTCCTGGGGACAGAAGAGGAGTGCTTGGTAACCCATATAAAGCTCATCCTAGGTACGCATATAAGAACCATCAAGTTACTGTGGTAATTCGACGAAAGTTTGTCCTACTGTTTTCAAATACTTGGAGCTTGTATGCGGTATCGGTAGTGAGATTTCCGGTGTCGAGTTCGTGGAAACTTCGGCTCTGCCGCGATCATGACCGCTGGCCAGATACAATGGCGGTCCATGCGGGTGCCGCTGTGGCTAAGGTTGCTCTGGACCGCGTGGGTCATTGCCTGGGCGCCCTTCTACTTGCGGCAGTATGGACTGCAGAATTTTCTCTTCTTCTGCGACCTGGGGAATTTTTTTATCGCAGTGGGTCTGTGGATGGAGAGTCCGCTCATCGTGTCCTGGCAGGCGACCGGCTTGTTGCTATTTCAATCTCTCTACACCATCGACTTAGCAGGGGCCTTGATCACCGGCAGGCACATCATTGGCGGCACGGAATATATGGTCGATCCCGGCATTCCGCTGCTGGTGCGGCTGCTGAGTTTGTTTCACGTCGTGATGCCTCCACTTTTATTGTGGGCGATTTGGCGACTGGGATACAATCCGCACGGATGGAAGCTTCAGACGCTGACCACGTGGATCGTGGTTCCGATCAACTATTGCTGGCGGCCTGAGCTCGATATTAACTGGGCTCGCGGTCCATTTTTTCGGGAACAGCACGTTGTTCCTGGGCCGATTTACTTGCTGGCATATTTGATTCTCGTTCCCGCCGTAGTTTACTTTCCCACACATGTTTTTCTGGCATGGTTGGCGCACAAATGGAACTCGCCCAATCAGCGCTTCGGTCCTGAATCGTGCTGATCGTTTCGTAAAACCGACTCCGACTGCGGGTAGTCGATCGATCCGCGCAGCGAGGAAATGTGTTCCGTTGAGAAATCGGGGAAGGGCAACTGCTTCCCATCACGCAATTCTGCGATCTTCTGCACTGCCTTATCGGCTTTTTCCGTCTCCACTCCGGAATCGCGCCCGACATACAGCGTTTGTGACGGACGAGCTAGATCGGTTCCGGATTCCTCAACAAGATCAATCATCCGCAGCAACAAATCTTCTCTCACCGCGGCAAATTCGTTGAAGTCCTGGGTGAGGATGTAACAGAATACTTCCACGGTGTGCGATCCCGACGTGATATCAACCAGCCGAACCCGCACGCTTTTTGTGTCCACCTTTGCGTGGCTGTATAACAGGCGGCGAATCTCCGCGAGCACGAAGCGCAAGTGGTCTGCCTTTGTTTCCAGCCGCAAGCCCAGGTTCGTCTTAAACAGGATCTGGTCGCGGCGGCTTAAGTTCTCTACGTTGATGGTTGCAACCGTTCCGTTGGGAATCGCCAGCAAGGTTCGCTCTTCCGTCCGAACGCGGGTCGAACGCAAGCCGATATCCTCTACCGTGCCAGCGCGGTCGCCGAAGCGGCAGACGTCGCCCACGCGAATCACTTCGTCGCCGAGCACGGAGACGCCACCGAATAAATTCTCGATTGTCTTTTGCGCGCCGAAGCCGACGGCCAAGCCTCCGATTCCGAGGCCGGCCAGCGCGGTCGTCATGTTGAATCCCAGAGTGCCGAGCACGAAAAACGCTGCTGCGACAAACACACCTGCTTTGGCGACCCGCTCTCCCAGCTGAAGGAGTGATCCGGTGCCGCCTCGCCCATGAGCCAGGGCGCGGTTGCGCACATTCCGCAGAAACCACTGAATCCCCCGCCATAGAATCCAATTGGTGCTGATGATTAGAGCGACGGAATTAACCTGGGCGTAGTAGTGCCGTTGCAGCAGTGGCATACCCAGATAACTTGCAAGAACCTTATGGGCAACCGTGGCCGCAAAGAGCCAGGCAGGACCGAAGGCTAGCCGCCACTTGGCCACTTCCGGCTTGCCCCGACGTTGCCCCCACCATCGCACAGGGAAGTCGATTATCAGCAGGAAAAGGCCGCCGATCGCCGCCGCTACTGGAATTGCGATGAGCAGCGCCAGCCATTGCCATACTGGCATTCCCGCGAATTGGTGTTTGACGAGAAATTTTGGAAGGCGATTCTCGACCTGACGGGCCTCGACTTGATCGTAAAGTTCGGGGATCTTGGTCAGCGTGTCCGAGGAGATCAGCCAGATTTTCCCAGCCTTCGGGTCCGACACACGAACCAACTCCAAGTCGGTTTCGATATCGCCCGAGGACATGATTCCCAATTTTTGACGGTCCGGAGGAACACCTTCCTGCGGAGTGCCTTCGGGTTGCGTACTCACATCTTTGAGGCTGCCGGCAAGAGCTCGGTCCATAACGACTTTAAGCTTGGCCGCGAGCTGTTCGCCTTCGGTCTGTCTGCGGGCTGGACTTAGTTGCAAGTACTGGGCCGCCATACTGTAGTTGCCCGACTGTGCCGCTTGCAGAAATCCGAAGACCGTTCCAGCGGGCGTGCCGCGCCCTAAAGGATCAGCAAAAGTGTGGGTGGAAGAGTTCGCTGGCGCCGACGGCCGCGGTAGGATCTGGTCTAACGCGCCTTGCGCATGCATTGACGGGAATGCAATAAGCAGAAGCACCGGCAGGCCAACTTTTTTGCTAAAGGAGGACATGGTTTTCTCCCCGCCCGGTTTTGCGCTGCAGGCGCAGACTTGAAAATTGGGCGCGTTACCCGATTACACTTTATTGTAACGGCACAGAAAGTGAAATCCGGCAACCCACTTAGGGCAAAAGCAAAAACCTTAAATCGCTGAAAGGCAGAGAAAGGCCGCAGAGTTCGCGGAGGATCCCGGCAGCGTCTAGAGACAGACGGTTCTCGATCAGCTTCGTTTCGGCCGGTACACGTGTGTGCTGGTGCCAAACCATACCTCCGCCGATTCCATGAGCGTTTCCGAAAGCGTGGGGTGCGGATGGATGGTCAAGGCGACGTCCCGGGCGAGTGCTCCCATCTCCATGGCGAGGACACCTTCGGCGATCAGTTCTCCGGCTCCGGCTCCGACGATGCCTACCCCAAGTACGCGCTCACTTTTGGGATCGATGAGCAGCTTGGTCATTCCGTCCGGGCGGTCAAGCGTGACGGCGCGGCCGGAAGCCGCCCAAGGAAATTTGGCTACTTTGATTTCGCGATTCTCTTTTTGCGCCTGTGTTTCGGTCAAACCGCACCAGGCAACTTCGGGATCGGTAAATACGACTGCGGGAATGGCGTTGGGTTCGAAGGCGACTTTGTGTCCGGCAATGGCCTCGACCGCGGTGCGGCCCTGATGCGAAGCTTTGTGCGCCAGCATGGGCTCACCCACGACGTCGCCGATGGCATAGATGGAAGGATCGGAGGTCTGCAGTTGCGGATTCACCTGGATGAAGCCCTTGGTCCCGACCTGTACTTGAGTTTTTTCCAGGCCGGGAATTTCTGAGTTCGGTTTGCGTCCGACGGAAACCAGCACGCGGTCGAAAACTCTTTCTCGTTCCTTGACGTCGGCTCCTTCGAAGGTCGCGTGGATTCCGTTGCTTTCACCTTTCACGGAGGCCACGGTTGTGTTGAGGAGAATCGCTTCGAACAGCTTATCGAGACGCTTGTGCAGCGGAAGCACCAGGTCGCGATCCGCGCCGGGAAGCAATCCGGGCAGCATTTCCACTACTGTAACTCGCGTGCCGAGCGCGGCGTAGACGGATCCTAGTTCGAGACCGATGTATCCGCCGCCCACCACCAGCAGGCTGCCGGGGACATCTTCCAAATTCAGAGCGCCGGCGGAATCCATCATGCGGGGCGAATCGAGCTTGAGACTGGGAACAATCGCAGGACGCGAGCCGGTAGCGAGAATGATGCGATCGAAGCTGACGGTTTGGTCCGCACCGTCTGCTTTGGATATGCGCAACGTGTTCGAGTTTTCAAACCCCGCCCGGCCCTGGATGTACTGCACCGACCGCTGCTTGGAAAGCTGGCCGAGTCCGCCCGTGAGCTTTTTGACCACGTTTTCTTTCCACGAACGTAATCTCGCCAAGTCGATCTTCGGTTCGGCGAAGTCGATTCCCCAATCCTTGGCTTGCTCCGACTCTTCGATCAGCTTGGCAACGTGGAGAAGGGCCTTCGAGGGAATGCAGCCGCGATACAAGCACACTCCGCCCGGATTTGTTTCGGGGTCGATCAGCGTAACCTTCATGCCCAGGTCGGCGGCGAGGAATGCGGCGGCGTAGCCTCCGGGGCCGCCGCCTACGACTGCGATGTGTAAGTTTGGAGTGTCGGTCATTTGGAATTGGGTCTTGGACGCCCGCGGTGACACCTCAGCGGCTAAAGCCGCGGTTGACGGATGGCTACGTATGGCGCGGCTGGAAGCCGCGCCCCTTCAAAGCAAGTTCCAAAAATCGAGCGCACCTTCAAAGCCAAAGCCCAAAACTCGAGTTCTTCAGAAGTCCGCGAACGCACAACCCCGAGTCCCTGCGGCTGCTTGCTATCCCTGCACCGACAGAAGAAACGGCTGCTCGAATGCTTCCGCGATCCAGCGCAGGAAGCGGGCGGCGTCCGCGCCGTCGATGAGGCGATGGTCGTAGGAGAGCGAGAGCGGCAGAATGAGCCGCGGCTCGAATTTTCCATCGATCCATTCCGGCTCGGTGCGCGAACGCGAGAGTCCAAGAATCGCCACTTCCGGATGGTTGACGATGGGCGTAAAGCCTACGCCGCCAATCCCACCCAGATTGGTGATGGTGAAGGTGCCGCCTTCCATCTCTGCCGGCGTGATCTTCTTCTCCCGCGCTTTCTTTGAAAGCTGCGACAATTCAACCGCCAGCTCAACAATGTTTTTCTTGTCGACGTCGCGGATCACGGGAACCAGCAATCCGCGGTCGGTGTCTGCCGCCACACCGATATGGATGTACTGCTTGTAGACAATTTCTTCTTTCTCCATGTCGATGCTGGCATTGAATTGCGGAAATACTTTGAGAGCCGCGGCGCAAACTTTCAACGCGATGGCCGTGACCGTCATCTTGCCGCCAGCTTCTTCGGCCTTGGGTGCGAAGCGGGCCCGCAGTAGCTCGAGTTCAGTAATGTCGGCGCGGTCGTGTTGCGTAACGTGGGGAATCGTGTTCCAGGACTCGGCGAGGTGCTCTGCCGTTTTGCGGCGCACACCGCGCATCGATACGCGCTCGATCTTGCCCCATTTCGCAAAATCCGGCAGCTTTGGCCCGATGAAGTGTCCCGCCCGCGGCGGCGCTTGGATGGCCGAGACGGCGGCGGTCAATACAACTTTCGCGTGAGCCTTGACGTCGTCTTGGTTGATACGTCCGCCGGGCCCCGAGCCTTTCACCTCATAGATGTCAAGGCCCAATTCGCGTGCCAGGCGGCGTACGTGCGGCGCGGCGGGGACGGGCTCGCGGGGTTCGGTCCCGGCAACCTTGCCCAACTGCGCAGGCATGGTGAAGACCCGAGACTGTTCTCTCGGCTGATCGGGAGGCAGCGCCTGCTCTTCCGTTTTTCCCTCCGCCCGAATTGCCGCCTGGAATGCAAGGCGGGCTCCGTGCTGTCCGGAAACGTGTTCCACGGGCGGGGGTGCGGACGCAGGTTCGGTTGCTGACGCCCCTCCATCCTCAAGCGTGAACATCACCTGTCCGACTTTAACCTTCTCGCCTTCTTTAACTTTTACTTCCTTGACCACGCCCGTGACCGACGAGGGCACTTCGACGACGGCTTTGTCGGTTTCGAGTTCCATCACGGGCTGGCCTTCCGCCACGTTTGTACCCGGGGCAATCATCAGCCGCACCAGGTCGCCCTGCGAGATGTTTTCACCGAGTTCGGGGAGCTTGAATTCGCGGGCGCTGGGGAAAGGCGAAATCTGGGTGGCTTGTGCTGGCGGCGCCGGAGTCGGAGTAGTTCCGGCCGGTTCGGCCGTACGGGGCTGCGGCGCGGCGGCCGCAGCGGCGGCTGTGGATGAACCGTCGGGTGGTTGGCGAGCAGGCTGCGTCGACGTCCCACTGCTCCCAGCGCCGTTGTCGACGGTGAAGATCACTTGTCCGACCTTGATCTTGTCGCCTTCTTTGACGCGGATATCCTTTACTGTGCCGCTGACCGACGAAGGGACTTCGACAACGGCTTTGTCGGTTTCCAATTCCATTACCGCCTGCCCTTCGCTCACGGTGGCGCCAGGCGCGATCATGAGGCGCACGAGATCGCCCTGTTCAATGTTTTCTCCGAGTTCGGGGAGTTTGAATTCGATCACTGAATGAGTTCCTCTTGCTTTTGCCTTTATCTTGGGATTAGCTTTGGCATCGACAATGCATGAGGTTCGAAGCTCTCAGGGCTGAAGTCCGTTTCGTTCTGGACGCTTTACTCGGCGCTGAAGCGCCGCTTTTACCCGGTGCTACGCGCCTTTGTGAATGTTCTGCGCCCGTGAAGCGACGCCCTTCTCCCTCTTGCAAACCTCTAGTTCTATCCCAACCCTGGTTCTTGAAAAATCAACTTAGCTAATCGCCGGATTTGCCTTTTCCGGGTTGATGCCCAGTTCCTGGACTGCCTTCTTCAAAACATCCGGGCCAATTTGTTTTTCGCGCGCGAGCGCGACCAGCGTTGCCAGGACAATGTGCTTGGCGTCTACCTCGAAAAAGTCTCGCAGGGAAGCTCGCCCTTCGCTGCGGCCGAAGCCATCGGTGCCGAGTGATACAAGTTGTCCTGGCACCCATTTTCCGAGGCTCTCGGGGAGCACTTTCATATAGTCCGAGGCCGCGATGAACGGTCCGGACGCACTCTGCAAAGTCTGGGTGACGTAGGGAACCTTCGCGGGATCGGTGGGATGCAGCATGTTCCAGCGCTCGCAATCGTTGGCGTCGCGATAGAGTTGCTTGTAACCGGTCACGCTCCAGACGTCGGCGGCGACGCCGTACTTCTCCTCGAGAATCTGCTGCGCCTTGAGAACTTCGAACATGATGGTTCCGCTGCCCAGCAGTTGAGCGTGCAATTTAGCGTCGGTCTGGCCTGAAGCCTTGAAACGGTATAGCCCTTTCAGTACGCCGTCGCGAATATTCTCGCCCTTCGGCATCTCAGGCATGGGCAAAGGTTCGTTGGTGACCGTGAGGTAATAGAAGATGGACTCTCCGTTCACGTACATGCGACGGATGCCGTCCTGAATAATGATGGCAATTTCGTAGGCGAACGCCGGATCGTACGCTAGCAGGTTGGGAACTGGTAGGGCCAGCACGTGGCTGTGTCCATCTTGATGCTGCAAGCCTTCGCCGGCCAGCGTGGTGCGACCGGCCGTGCCGCCGATGAGAAATCCGCGGCATCTTATGTCGGCAGCAGCCCAGATTAAATCGCCGATACGCTGGAAGCCGAACATGGAGTAATAAATAAAGAAGGGAATTGTGTTGATGCCGTGATTGGAATACGCGGTGCCGGCGGCGATGAAAGAACAGACGGAGCCAGCCTCGGTGATTCCTTCCTCGAGGATCTGCCCGTTCTTGGCCTCTTTGTAGTAGAGCAGAGTGTCCATGTCGACCGGCTCGTAGAGCTGTCCGACGTTCGAGTAAATGCCGACCTGACGGAAGAGCGCCTCCATGCCGAAGGTGCGAGCTTCGTCTGGGATGATGGGCACGATCAGTTTGCCTAGTTCCGGATCGCGCAACAATTTCGCGAGCAGGCGCACGAAGACCATGGTCGTGGAGACTTCGCGGCCGTCAGTGCCTCTGTGAAATTCTTCGAAGTGGGCGTCGGGAATGGACTTCAGCGCGGTGGCGCGAACTTTGCGCTCCGGCATATATCCGCCCAGTTGCTGGCGCCGTGCCTGCATGTACTTGATTTCGGCGCTGTCATCGGATGGACGATAGAAGGGGGCTTCGTGAAGCTCGGCGTCGGGAATGGGAATTCCGAAGCGCGAGCGGAAGAGGCGCAACTCATCGTCGTTTAATTTTTTTTGCTGGTGGGTGATGTTCTTGCCTTCGCCGGCTTCGCCCAGGCCGTAGCCCTTGATGGTCTTCGCCAGAATGATGGTGGGCTGGCCGGAGTGCTCGACCGCAGCTCTGTAGGCGGCATGCACCTTGATGGGGTCGTGGCCGCCTAAGCGCATGCGCGCGAGTTGCTCGTCCGACAAGTGCTCAACCATTTTCAGCAAGCGCGGATCGCTGCCGAACAAGTTCTGACGGAAATAGGCTCCGCTTTCCACGAAATATTTCTGGTATTGTCCGTCACTCACTTCGCCCATACGCTTGACCAAGAGGCCGTCGCGATCATTCTCGATAAGGTTGTCCCAGTCGGTGCCCCAGATGACTTTGATCACGTTCCAGCCAGCGCCGCGGAAGATGGCTTCGAGTTCCTGGATGATTTTTCCGTTGCCGCGCACCGGTCCGTCAAGGCGCTGCAGGTTGCAGTTCACTACAAAAATCAGATTGTCGAGCTTTTCGCGCGAGGCCAGCGTAATCGAACCGAGGGACTCGGGTTCGTCCATTTCACCGTCGCCCAGGAAGGCCCAAACTTTTCCGCCAGTCGAAGGCTTCAGGCCACGATTTTCCAGGTACTTGATGAAGCGCGCGTGGTAGATGGCTTGGATCGGACCAAGGCCCATGGAAACGGTGGGGAATTCCCAGAAATCGGGCATCAGCCACGGGTGGGGGTATGAACTGAGGCCTCCACCTTTTTTCAGCTCGCGACGGAAGTTTTGTAACTTCTCTTTGGGAATGCGGCCCTCGAGATATGCGCGGGCATAGATTCCGGGAGCCGCGTGGCCCTGGAAATAGACGACGTCGCGGTCGCCAGTTTCCGTTTTCGCACGAAGGAAATGATTGAAGGCCACTTCATAGAGAGTTGCCGCTGAGGCAAAAGTTGAGATGTGTCCGCCGATGCCTTCCTGAATCTTATTGGCCCGTACGACCATGGCGAGCGCGTTCCAGCGAACCAGGCTCTTGATGCGGCGTTCCATCTCCTGGCTGCCGGGGAAGGGTGGCTGCTGCGCAGGAGCTATGGTGTTCTGGTACGGAGTGGTTGCGGAGAAGGGAAGGTTTACGCCCGCCGCGGTTCGTGCGTGCAAAGCCAGTTGCTGCAGCAACCGCCCCGCACGGTTGGGGCCGCCGCGGGAGAGGACGTAATCCAGCGAATCGACCCATTCCCTAGTCTCCAGAACTTCTAAGCCATCGGTCTCAGTCTGCGCCACGTCTAAGGTCTCCGTCGTTTTTTGGTGAACATTCCATAATATTGAATTACGCGGAATTTTGCTGCACGAACGGACTATAACTATACCCACTGATTCCAGTCTGTTAGAACGTTGCTACGGCTTGGACTGCGCCTTTGCCGCAAGGCACGGTGTCGCGGGCCGGGGAAGGCTTTTATGATGCTGCGGATCATTCTCTTACTTCTGGTCGTGGCAGTGATTGTGCTGCTGGTTCCACGGCTTCTCTCGCGATCCTCCGCACCGGCTGAGGGAAGCGCTGCGCCCGGCTTCACTCTGCCGTCACAGGAAGGCTCATCGGTCGCGTTGAACGATTACCGCGGGAAATGGGTTGTGCTTTATTTCTATCCCAAGGATGAAACTCCCGGCTGCACTCGTGAAGCACACAACTTCCAGCGCGATCAAGCTCACTATGCACAGAACAATGCTGTGGTTCTTGGGGTTAGCGTTGACAGCGTGGATTCGCACAAAAAATTCTGCGCCAAAGAAGGACTGAACTTCAAACTCCTTGCCGACACCAGCGGCGAAGTCACGAAGGAATATGGATCCCTCACCAACATGGGAGTGGTGAAGTTCGCCGCCCGACATACGTTCGTGATCGATCCCGCCGGGAAGATTGCCAGGGTGTACACGAACGTGGATCCGGCGAGACATAGCGATGAGGTTCTCGCGGCGCTCGATCAACTGCAAAAGCGGCCCGCGCCTTCACAATAGCTCAGTTGCTGGACCGGACGGTCGCAGGCAGGCGGACATCGAGGATGGTCAAAGCCAATGGACGAAGCATTGGAAAAGCCCGCCAGGAGCCTTTTTGACTCCCGAAGAGCCTCAAGCGCCGCGAAATACTGCTCCTCGGCGGAAGGTTCGCGTCCACTTCGTTCCATATGCGATCCTCCACCTCAAAATCTCGTAATGCATAGTTTCAGTTTTCATGCGGGTGCTGTTTTCCTGAGAAGCTCTCCGGTCCCGAGACGATCAGCGCCATGAATGACCACCTGATTCTCTGAACCGCTTCAGAAGGACATCCACCCGTTGACGGGTTACACCGATCAGGTTCGCCAATTCCTGCTGCGTGACCTTGGGCCAAGCCTGAGCGTCTTTGTGCGATTGCGCGATCGATGAGAGTGCACGAGCCAGCCTTTCTTCGCTGGAATACAAGAGCGTATTGGCGAAGGTCTCCTGCACTCTTACTCTGAGCTCGATCAACGAAGAAATAAAGGCATCACAGAGATCGACGTCTTTATGGAGCGTGTGCAGCATTGTGTCGTGGTTAATTCAAGCTGTTGAGAAGAGCATCAACACCAAGAGCTCCAGGCGTCGAAAGTGGCATCTTGCATCTCCGGTTGGTTTACGAATTGTCCTGATTCGCTCATACGCCGAGAGTTATTAAGACACCGGTCACGTCTTTGACTAAGTTTGTCTTGTTTTGCTCCATGGCAAGACTGGCGTCCGCTCGCGCGATTCGAAGTCATCGCGTTCGCTGCTTGACTCCGGCTCCGGGAGACTCCACGATCGTGCTCGCCTTCATTCCCCACCGCTGATGACGTGAGCAACCCGGACGAGATCAGCCGCACGGTCGGTGATGCATCTGTAGGATGACTTCCGTACGGACTTCCCGGTTGCTGTGCCAGAAGCGAGAAACGTCTCTAGCTGCCCGGCCGCATTACCGGCTGCACTTTACTGCCTTCCGCCACGCGGTCTCCTAAATTGCGAGCCACGCGGTCGCCCTCGGTTAGGCCGGTGAGCAGGCGGGCGCTTTCTCCGGTTTGATCGGCGACCACGACCTGGGTGAACTTCACGGTGTTGTCCGGGGTCACCACTGCCACCAGGGTCCGATCTCCATGCACGATGAGCGCATCGGAGGGCACTTCGACGCAGGGCGGCATCTGCATCTTCAGTTCTGCCTGAACAAAGCTGCCGGCCAGAATCCGATTGTGCGGATTGGCGACGTCAATTTCGACCAGGAGAGTTCGCGTTTTGGGATCAATCTCTCCGCTGGTGCGAGTGACCCGCCCCTCCACCTTGGTTCCCGGGTGGGCATGATCCAGAATCGTGACGGTATCGCCCAAACGAACAAACGCCGCTCGCGCCTGGTCCACGTAGACATAAATGCGAAGGCGCCCAGTCTCCGAAAGCTCTACCAGCGGCAGCGCGCTAGTCTGAGAGTTCTCTGCATTCTGAATGAGGGCCCCGGGATCTGCGTAGCGCGCCGTGACCGTTCCGCTGAATGGTGCGCGCAATTGCTCATAAGACTTCAGGGTTCCGATCTGTTCCAAATTTGCTTCGGAAACCGCGGCGTCGGCCTCAGCTTGATCGGCCTGCTGGAGTGAGATGATACCCTTCGACACCAGCGTCGCAGCACGGGTGGCGATTAGTTCTTTATTGTGTGCATCCGCCACCGCCGCTTGATACTGTTTGTCGGTTTCCGGAGATTCGATTACGGCCACCCTTTGATTGGCGCGTACCGCGTCTCCTTTATCTACACTGATATTTTTCAGATAGCCGCTAACCTTAGCGTAGAGAACCGCGGTCTGGAATGGATGAGCTTCTCCGATGAGCCGCAGAGTGTCAGAGCCTGCAACCTTGTGGGCGGTGGCCACCTCTACCGTCAACCCCTTCTGCTGCTCGGTGGCTAATTGCTGGGTCGAGGCCTGCACCTGCGCTCGCTGTCGGGCGAATAAGACAACCGCCATCACTGCAGCCGCCAGGACAAGGACGATGCCGCCCCCATACAACCAACCGGTTCCGCGGCGGGCCCCCTGGGGATCAGACATCAGCGTGCCTCCGTGGTAAAAACTTCACCTCTCGCTTCGGCCGCGAACTTTTCATCCAGTAGTTGACGGGTGGGAAAGTCCTTGCGCAACAGCGAGTAAACCACCGGCACTACAAACAGCGTCACCACCGTGGCCACCAGCAATCCGCCGATGACGGCGCGGCCCAGGGGCGCATTCTGTTCTCCCGCCTCACCTAAAGCCAGCGCCATCGGAACCATTCCGATGATCATCGCCAAGGCAGTCATCAGCACGGGACGCAGCCGTGTCTTGCCGGCTTCCAGCGCCGCTTCCAGCGGTGAGACGTTGTTTTCCACGCGTGCATCGTTGGCATAGCTGACCAGCAGAATCGAGTTCGATGTCGCAATTCCCACCGCCATGATCGCTCCCATGAGCGATTCCACGTTGATTGTCGTGCCCGTCAATGCCAGCATCCAGAGAATCCCGACCAGCGCTCCGGGTACCGCTATCATGATAATGAAAGGATCGAGCCATGATTGGAAGAGCACGACAATCAGCAAGTACACCAGCACGATGGCCAGGATCAGCCCCAACGCGAGACTGCGGAACGATTGATTCATCACTTCGTACTGGCCATGCACGGTAATTCGCATCCCGGTGGGCAGCTTACCGAAGGCGTCAATCTTCTTCTCGATGCCGCCGACTACCGAGCCGAGATCCCGGCCTTGCAGATTCGCGTTGATGTCGATGACGCGCTGCACGGTGTAATGGTTGACTTCCGCCGGCACCGATTCCGGGACGGCTGTAGATACGTTGGCCAGGGTTTCGTACTGCGGTTGCGGCACAGGCTGGGTTTGCGGCAAACTTGCGGGTTGCAGCGCCGCCGCCGAGCCCGGCAGGCTCAAGGGTGTGTTCATGAGCGTATTCACCGAGTCAAATCGCTCCGGCGGTATGCGAACCGCCACGATGTAGTTAACGTTGTTGACTGGGTTGAGGAAGTATGAGGGCGCAACAAGGGCACTCGAAGAAAGCGAGATCAACATGCTATTGGCCACGCTCTGCTCGGTCAGGCCGAGTTCCGCGGCCCGTTCCCGGTCCACATTAATGCGCAGTGCGGGATAGCGGATGGCCTGTTTGATATGAACATCCACCGCTCCCGGCACCTTGCTGATCTGTTCCTGCAGCTGGCGTGCGATGTCGTAGGACTGATCAAGGTTGGGACCTTCCACTTGGATGTCGACCGGCGACGGCACTCCGAAGTTGAGCACCTGGCTGACGATATCGGCGGACTGGAAGTAAAAGCCTGATCCAGGAAATTCACGCGGCAGCTCATCGCGAATGCGCTGCATATAGCCCGCAGTGGGATGATGTTGCGGCTTCAGCGCGATCAGAACCTCTGCGTCCATGTCTCCCACATTGTCGGTAGAGACAAAAGCCAGGTTGTATGACGTTGGCACTCCCTGCAAATCATTGATCGTATCGATCTCGCCCGCCGGAATAATCTCCCGGATGCGGGCTTCCACTCGCATCAACAGCTTTTCTGTGTCTTCGATCCGCGTCCCTATGGGAGCGCGAAAGTGCAGCTTCATCAATCCCACATCGACGCTAGGAAAAAAGTCAGTTCCGATAACCAAAACCAGTAGGCCGGTGAGACCGCAAACCAGCCCGAAGATGACCAGTGCAAATACTCTGTGGTGAAGCACTACTTCGAGGATGCCGCCGTAGAACGATTGCAGCCTTTCAAATGCGCGCTCGCGTCGCGCATTGAAGCGTGCGCCAATGCCCTGCGATCTTAGTGCTTCCGGACTCTTTGTCGCGGGGCCTGAAGCGTGATGTCCTTCAAACAGAAAGCGCGAAAGAGTTGGGACAAGGGTTCGCGAAAGCACGTACGATGCCAGCATTGCCAACACGACCGCCAGAGCCATGGGAGTAAAAAGATATCGCGAGGCGCCTGACAGCAAGACCACCGGGAAGAAGACAATACAGATGGCTAACGTGGCGACGATCGCAGGCACTGCGATCTGGCTGGCACCATCCAGAATCGCCACAGTAATGGGTTTGCCCATATCGAAATTCCGGTTGATGTTTTCGATTTCAACCGTCGCGTCGTCCACCAACATCCCGATAGCCAGCGCGAGCCCTCCCAGCGTCATGATGTTAATGGTGTCGCCGCTCAAGTTGAGGCCCATGATCGAGGTGAAGATCGCCAAGGGAATCGACGTGCACACTATGATCACACTGCGCCAGCTACCCAGAAACACCAGAATCATCAACGAGACCAGGACGGAGGAGAGGATGGCCTCGCGCACCACTCCGAGGATTGCCGCTCTCACGAATACCGACTGATCAAAATCAATCTTCAAATCCATTCCCTGTGGGGCAGACGCCTTGATCACGGGCAAGGTGTCTTTGGTTGCTTCCACCACCGCTAACGTGGACGCGTCCGAGTGCTTAAGAATGGCCAGATAGGTCGCGCGCTTGCCGTTTACGTGAACAATGGCACGCTGCTCGGCGAAACTGTCGGAAACCTCAGCCACGTCGCCGAGCAGCACGGGCGCCGATCCCACGACTTTGATGGGGATGGAACGAAACTGCGCCACTGTGTCGGGACTGGAATTGAGTCGCACCACATAATCAGTGCTGCCGATGCGAGCGTCGCCGGCAGGGAGAATGACATTCGAGCTCTGCAGCGCTGCCACGGCATCTCCCGCGGACAGCCCCTTAGCGGCGAGCGCCTGGGGGTTAAGGTTGACGATGATCTGCCGCTCCTTGCCGCCAAACGGCGCAGGCGTAGAAAGTCCGGGAATGGTGAACAACCGCACCCGGATAAAGTTCAATCCATAGTCATAGAGTTGTTGTTCGGGAAGCGTCGCGCTGGAAACGGTGAGTTGAGCTACGGGGACGTTCGTGGCGCTGAATTGGATCACGCTGGGCGGAGTGATTCCTGGCGGGGCAATACGGAGAATGGTGCTCGATACTGAAGAAATCTGAGCGATCGCTCCTCCGATATCCGTTCCGGGCTGGAAGTAAACTTTCAGCAATCCGATTCCGCTGATCGACTGCGATTCAATCCGGGATATGCCATTCACCGTAGTGGAATATCCCCGCTCGCTGATGAGCACGACGCGGCGTTCCATGTCCTGCGCCGACAGCCCTGGATAATTCCACACCACGATCACCACGGGAATATTGATCACCGGAAAAATATCGACGGTCATGCGCGTGACCGACAATACGCCCAGCAGCATGATCAGGAAGCATGAGACGGCGATGGTATAAGGGCGCCGCAGCGCCAGACGCACTAGCCACATAAATTGGTTTGCGACTTAGACGGCTGAAATGAGACTTCTTCGGAAGGCAACGTCATCGGTGTTGGATTCCGTACGGTGCCGGAAAGTCGAAATAAAATTTTCCAGAACTACTATGCTCCGAAAGCGGCTGATACGTCTAATACATAAAACATAGCCAGTGATATTGCTCCGGCATTACAATGGCTGGAGCATGGAACTGCGTCAATTGCGTTATTTCGTGGCTGTGGCCGAGGAATTGCACTTTGGACATGCCGCGCGCCGGTTGCGCATTGCCCAACCTGCCCTGAGCCGTCAGATCCAGGCCCTGGAACGTGAGCTCGAAGTGATGCTGTTGTTCCGCAACCGGCGCCGGGTTCAGGTCACGCCCGCCGGGCAAGTGTTCCTGGAACGTAGTCGCCTCCTGCTCTCCCGAGCCGAAGAGGCGATCGGGGCAGCGCAGAGAGTGAGCGAAGGGAGCAGCGGTTCGCTCAAGCTTGGATTTGTGGGCTCAGCGACCTATGATGCGATTCCATCGATCTTGCGGTGTTTCCACCAAAATGTGCCACGAGTCGAGTTAACTCTTTCTGAGATGACGGTTCACGTTCAGTTGGAGGCTTTGGCGGAAAAGCGGATCGACCTCGGGTTCCTCCGGCTCCCGGCGAGAGCCGAAGGGTTAGTGTTTCGCACGGTTTCCCGGGAGGCTTTGCTCATTGCCTTGCCCAGTTCCCATGCCCTTGCTCAGATTCCTGTACTGCGTTTGTCTTCGCTGGCAGGGGAACCGTTCATTCTTTATCCTGACCATCCCCGGCCGAGTTGGGCGGAATTTATTGTTGGTCTGTGCCAGCAGGCTGGCTTTCGACCCACGATCGCGCAACGCACAGTGGAGATACAGACCACCCTCAGTTTGGTGGCCGCTGGCATGGGCGTCTCGATCGTGCCGGCCTGTGTAAGCAATATTCCACGCAAGGACGTCGTCTACCGCCGCCTCAGCGGAGTACGTGCGCGTACCCAACTTCTGGCAGCTTATCGCGCAGAGGACACTTCCCCAGTTTTGCGCAGCTTCTTGAGACTCATGTGGCAGATGCTCCGCATCGATCGTGCTCGCGCCGAACAGCGAATCAGCGAACGTATGGGCCATGCTGGCTGTGAACATGGACGATCACCATCGGCTGCCTGACCGCCGCGCTCGGGTACGGGCCACCGCCGCCTCATAAAGGCGTGACGATCCCATTATTTTTGTGCAGATGAGTGGAGGTACCTTTGCGCGAGGTGCGGTGCAACTCCAAATCTTGCACCCCCGTGGTTGGCAAGAGCATCCATAGGTAAGCGCCGTCGGGATGTGCTTCGCCGCTCCCGGCTTGACGAAGGGAGCAAGCCTGAGCTTAAATCTTGGGGTCAGCACGTCCAAGCGGAAATTCCAAACTGAATCACTAGAGGAGACTAACGTGTCCTTACGTATCAACGACACAGCCCCCAACTTTACCGCTGAAACCACGCAAGGCACGATCAACTTTCACGAGTGGATCGGCGACGGCTGGGCAATCTTGTTTTCCCATCCGAAAGATTTCACTCCCGTGTGCACCACTGAACTTGGTTACATGGCGGGACTCCAGCCTGAGTTCGCCAAGCGAAACACCAAGATCCTCGGGCTGAGCGTGGACCCGGTAACCAATCACAGTAAGTGGGCGGCGGACATTGAAGAGACTCAGGGTCACAAGGTCAGCTTTCCAATGATCGGCGACCCGGAGCTCAAGATCGCCAAGCTCTACGACATGTTACCGGCAGCGAGCGGAAACACGGCCGAGGGACGCACCGCAGCAGACAATGCTACCGTGCGCACGGTATTCGTGGTAGGTCCGGACAAGAAGATCAAGCTTCAACTCAGCTACCCAATGAGCACCGGCCGCAACTTCGATGAAGTGCTGCGCGTTCTCGACTCGATGCAGCTCACCGCAAAGCACAAAGTTGCGACGCCGGTAAATTGGAAGCAGGGTGAAGAGGTCATCATTCTGCCATCTGTATCCAATGACGAAGCGAAAGCCAAATATCCGAATGGCTGGAAATCGCCAAAGCCTTACCTGCGGATTGTGCCTCAGCCCAAGTAGCTCTCGGCGCCCTATTGATCGCAACTTGATCGCAACCCGGGGTTTAGGAAATGTGCATCTAAGAAGCGTGACTTTTGCCACACTTAGGAATGCGGTGGCGAACGCCTATCGCGACGTGCTCAAAAACCACACCTTTCAGGTGGCAGCCGCATTGTCCTATTACTTCGTTTTGGCGGTTTTCCCCGCACTAATTTTTTTATCCGCGGTTGTAGGATTCATCCCGCTTCCTGACCTTTTTGGTCACGTGCTGGTTTCAATGGGACGGGTTCTGCCGACGGACTCTATGCGGATGGTGTATTCCGTTTTGGCGGACGTGCTGGCCACAAATCGGGGTGCATGGCTTTCCTTTGGAATGTTGGGCACGCTGTGGGTAGTCTCGGCGGCGTTCGATGCAACGATTGAAGCGTTGGACATTGCCTACGAAGTGAAAGACGATCGTCCATTCTGGAAGTCCCGGCTCCTGGCGCTGGCCCTCGCGGCGATCAGCGGAGGGCTCTTGCTGGTGGCCCTGGCCGTACTGATTGTTGGTCCGCGCTTTGGAGCATGGCTGGCCAGCAGAATGGCGCTTTCGGGCGGGTTTGTTTTTCTGTGGCCCGCCATCCATTGGATCATCGCCACCACCTTTACCATAGTTGCGGTTGAAGTCATCTATTTCCTTGCTCCCAATGTGAAACAGCGATTTCTGGCGACCCTGCCCGGAGCGCTGCTGGCCGTGACGTCTTGGATTGGGCTGTCATACTTGCTCGGCATCTATTTCCGGCATTTTGCAAACTTCAACAGAACGTACGGGACCCTGGGCGGATTCATCGCATTCATGGTCTGGCTCTATTGGACGTCATTTTTCCTGTTGGTCGGCGGCGAACTCAACGCCGAACTGGCCAAGGAAAGTCGCAGAGGGCAGCTGCGCCAGAAGGATGCCGCTGGCCCTGCAGAACGTCTCGACGGTGCGGCGTAACATCCTGAATATCACGTTTTTGGCGAGGTGATTTGCCCTCCCAGGTCAAGGCCAGTCGTTAGAATCTCTTGTGAAATTTGCCATCCACCGATACCCCTCCCACCTGGTCGCGAGCCACGCTGACCGACCACCGTTTACTGATCTGGTAGTCGCCTTGGACGATCTGGCTGCCGGGCTGCGAGATGTCGGTGGAGAAGGTAAATAGGAAATTCTTCGTCACACGTTGCTGCAGAGCAATGCGAGCGGAAGGATTCTGATTGCTGCCGCCGAGCAGCGGATCGACCTGCAAGCTGGAGATACCCGCAAACTTCTGAACGCTGCTGGTAACCTGGCTGGCGGCTTGCGAAGCGATCATTGCATCCGTGCTCTGGCTGGCAGCAGCGGACTCCTGGGTGGTCTTTCCGCGAGCAATCAGGTTGATAATGTCGGCGGTCGCCAGCGGCGGATCTGAGGTATAGGAAGTGGAGAGCGTGTCGAACGGCCCGCGCAACGTGAGCGTCAGGTTGTACTGCTCAACGGTTGTGTTAACCGAAACGTTCAACACCGGTTCCGTTTGGTTGGGGTCGTCAAACGTGATGATGCCGCGCTGAAGCTGGTAGCGGACGTTCCTGTAGAAAAGCTCTCCGGAGGTCAGGTCGGTTCTGCCAGTGATCACCGGGTTCGCAGCGGTTCCAATGAGGCGCACGTTCACTCGCCCCTCCATGCTCACCTGCGAACTGGTTGCGCTCAGTTGGCCTTTGGACTGCACTCCAATGGAGAGTTTGACGTTATCAGCAAAGCCAGGTTGAGCGGGGACGCTGTTGCCGCTGAACTGATCGCTGAACTCGGCGAGATCGAAATCCGGCGTGAACGAGAGAGCATCGATGAGCACGCGGCCGTTCACCACCGATGATTCCGTCGTCCCGATGAACATAAGGTTGCCGTCCAGAACAGCTCTGAGCCCGTCGGGATACCGTAAGCGCACCGAGTTGCTTTGCAGGGAAACGTTAAATTGCAGGTTGGGCCGATAGGTGACCGATCCCCCCATGGTTACCAGACCTCCTCCAACCTGGCCGGTGAAGCTGGAGATCTGAACCCGGTTGTTGTTGATATCAAGGATTCCGTTTAATTTTTCCACGCCCAGCGGAGCGGTCGGAGTCGCTATGGCGACGTCGTTTAGGTGTACTTGCCCATGTACGGCAGGGCTTGTCGCCGATCCCGAGGCGCGAATATCGAGGGCAAGCGTTCCCGAACTCTGCACATCTGGCTGAATGAGGCGAAGAAGGCTAACGTCTACGGAGCCCTCCGCAGTCAAGTTGGGAGCGGTATTTCCTCCAAGTGGGACGCTGCCTTGCACGCGCAGAGAAGTTCCCGTCCCACGAATTTCCGCCGGCTGAAGCGTAACCACGGAACGAGCGTAATCCGCGCGGATCGGGCCAGCAGTGCCGAGCTGCAATGATTGATAGCTCGCTTTAAGGACGGGGATTGTCAGGTGAGCCTCGACTTGAGACTTGTCCTTGAGCGGGCCTTTGAAGGTTGCATGGAATTCGGTCTCGCCTTTGAAACTCTCAGGCAAACTGGATACATACATGGCGAGCAGCGGATCGAGCGGCACGCTAGTCGTGTCAATTGCCGCCTCGGTGTAGTAGTCGCCTGTGAGATTCACGCGTCCCTGTGCCTGAACCGAAGATTGAGCAACCTGCGAACTAAGGTTCAAGTCTGCGCGCTGATTGGCAATGTGGAGTTCCGCTTTCATCTTCGAGATTGAATTCTGCCGAAATCGCAGCTCGGGCAGCTCCAAGCTGGCGATGAATTGAGGATTGTCCAGTGTTCCCTCGCCACTCGCAGTTGCTTTTAGCGTTGCCGTAAGCGGGACATTCTTGGCCTGCACCGTGTGCAGCTTTTGCAAAACCAGAGACGGCGCATTCAGGCTGACCGTGTATGCCTTGGTTTTCGGGGTGTAGGCGAGGCTCGCATTCGCCGATCCTGCGGGCAAACTCACGTCCAAGGTAGAGGCAAGCGAACCCTTGTCTGCGCGGAACTTTACTTGCAAATTCTGAACCGGCTCGTCGTAAGCGCGCGCATTTACGATCTTTGCAGACCCCGCTCCGACAGGATTGAGCTGTGAGCCGTGAACCGAAATTTCCGCAGACAAGTCACCCGAAACTGGGTATTGCAAGTTCGCCAGTTTTTGCAAATCTGTGACCGACATTCGTTGTACGGAAAGGTTAGCCGCAATCGGATCCGAAGGAATGTAGGACCAGTTACGCAATGCCACGTTGCCGCTGAATGATGCCGATCCCTGGTGAGCGTTTACCAGAGATCCTCTCTGCAGCACCATCCGCGAGGGGTTTGCCTCCACCGAAATTTTCGCGCTCGTCCACTGGCTGCCTTGCACCTGGAGATTCTGCGCGTTCACTTGCCCGGCAAAATGAGGGCTTTTCATCGAACCGTGCATAGTTGCGTTCAATGCCGCCGAACCGGAGATGTCCGTTGCGCCAGTTTGACCGGGCCGCAAAGCTGAAGCCAACAGCGCGAGCTGATGCAGGTCGTTGGCCGCAGCCTGAATTTGCAGGTTCGAATTGTTGCTGACTTCTCCTTCTACGCTGAGTGTCGTCGAGGGCATGTGGAACGTGGTTTGCCGGAATGTTATGAGGGTCCGCGCCCCGTCGTATGACGCGTGAACCGATCCATCGATCGGAATCTTGGCTGAAGACGGTCCCGTACGGCTGTTCGCAGCCCGCAGACGCAAGTCAGCACGCGCGATGACGTTACTGACGCTTCCCTTCCAGGACGCGTCGGCTGTGCCGTCAAGCCTACCCATCAGACTTACAGTTTTGGCGTCTGGCTTGCGAATGGCCTGCTGCGTGGCTTCGAGCGAGATACCGACGAGGGACATTCGAACTCGAGAGACGGCGGTCGCATCCAGATTCTGAATAGTGAGATCAGCATTAACCCGGCCGCCTAGCAACTGGGCACCGATGTCACGGGCCTGCAGCGTACCGCTCGCGAGCTGATATCGTCCTTGAAGCTTGCGAAGATCCAGATGTCCTTGAGACGAAGAGGCGGCGATCGCTTCACTTGCCACTTGACCGTCGATCGTTAGGCAGCGCAGAAGAGGTTGCTGGGAACACCGGTAGTGAATCTTACCGCTTAGAGTCACATCACCCGCCGGAGTAACGGCCGGCGACATCTGTCGAAAATCTTGCGTGTGAATCCGAACATCGTATTCGCCCTCGACCGTGGGATTGCCGTAGTCCGTCATATCAGCGTGCAGCGACACCGTCGAAGCTCCAACTTTCATCTCAGCCGATTCAAGCGATAAACCAGAGCGCGTAGCATGGAATTTTGCATGCAAACTGTGGGCAAGCGGAGAGTGGTCGGCATAGCGCAGGTGGCCGTGATCGTATGAAATCGAACCTCGGTAACGCGCCGCCAACAAATCAAAGCGAATTTCACTGCCAAGATTGAACAAGTCCGCATCGAGAGCGCTCTTCTTGTCGTTGTAATTGATCTGCCCGTTGCTCAGAAGCACATGTCGTATCGCCAGGTCGAAAACATCGGTATGGCTGTTGGTCTGGCTGGGTGGAGATTGAGGAATATTGCTCTTGCCTTCACGATCAACCCGCACATGCGCCACAGGATGATCGATACGAAGTTCGCTCAGAAAAACCTGGTGATCGAGGATAGATTGAATCTTGAGGCCTAGGGTCAGCTTATCGATCTGCAACAACGGCGCTTGGTCCGACGACTCACGGCCATGCACGGTGATGCTGTAGAGATGCGCGGTGAACGTGGAAAGCTGGAAATCGAGATTCCCAATTTCGGTTCGTCCGCCAGTTGCATCATTTGTGCGCTGTACGATTGTGCGGAGCGCGTATGCCTTGAAGCCGCTGCTCTTCAAGTAGAAATATCCTCCCACGACGGCGACGAGAATCAAACTCACCAGCGCCGCCGCCGTCCATCCAATAATTCGTTGCCACCGCATAGCTTCTCCTAAAAAGCCTGCCCCAACGTGATGTAGTACTGAGTTGCCTTAAGCCCGGGCACCGGATTAAGGTTGCGCCCCACATCGATTCGGAGCGGTCCTATGGGGGTCGAGTACCGGAGCCCAATTCCAACTGTGTTGCTGTAGTTATTGATGAAATTGTTGAAGTTGATGGCGCGGTAAACGTTGCCACCGTCATAGAAGACGACTCCTCCCAGGGCCTTCATAATCCCCAGCGGGAAACGGACTTCCGAGTTGAGAATAAAGAGCTGTCTTCCACCCACAGGCACTGTTACGTTGACGCATCCCGACTGGTTTTTCAGAACGTTGCAGAAGGGAACCAGGCGTTGCGGTCCGGCTTCATCAATCGGGAAGCCACGCAGAGATGTTCCGCCACCGGAGAAATAAAGTTGGCTGGTGGGAACAAAACTTCCGGCGAAGGCTCTGGCCATGCCCAGCCGAATGCTGCTGGCCAACACCATTGCACGCACCGGTTTGTAGTAGGCATATTGCCCGAAAAATCTGACGAAATTTGCGCTGGAGCCAAGCGCGACCGGAGTGATCCCGAGATTCACGGTGGAGTACACGCCACGGTGCGCGTCCAAGGGCTTATCGCGAGTGTCCCGAATAAGGGCGCCAGACATTGTGGAGAGGCGGACATTTCGGTCGCGCTCCATTACCAGTTCAGGAACGAGCAGGTGTGACAGGATAGTCTTGTTGAAGTCGTAGCGAATCTGGAGCCGGGTATTGGTCTTACGGCTCAGCAGCCGCTCGACCTGGAACGACGCGTCACCAAGTCCAGCCGCGAAAAGCGGATTCTCCGTTGTGCGCTCAACTGAGATGGTTGTGAGTGAACTCCACGCGGAGCCCATAAAATGAGGTTGAGCGTAGCTGGTTATCGCCCGACTATCCAGGCGAGAGAGCAGAATGGAAGCGCTGGCAGTCTCCCCCAATCCCCGCATATTCCGGCGGTTGAACTCGACTAACCCGCGCGGGCTGGCAAACGTCGACTCGCTGGGTGCGATCTGATTTTTACCAAGCCCAATGGTTGGAAGTCCCGGTACGGCGACTGTGCCCGTAGGCACGTTCCCCCCGCGCCGTGACACCTGGAATCCAAATCCATAAGTGATCTCATTACGTTTGGCTTCGTGTACTTTGACCACCGCTGCTTCCTCGTTTTGATCGGTAACAGGCTTTCGCGGCCCCACGCTGGACCAGTCGAATGTGTTCAGGTCATACAGACGACTCTCCGCTGCCAGTAAGTCAACTTTTCTCATAGGAGCTTCGGAGGAGACCTGCGCTGTTTTCTTGATGAGCGCGACCCGTGTGACCTTTTGTCCCAAATACATCACCTCGCTGACACGCACCATTTGGCGCTCGGTGACCGCGTAGGTCACGTCCACGCGGTGCGGATCATCCTGATGCCGACTTACGCTGGTCTTTACCTCGGCATTGAGATATCCGCGGTTTAAGTAGGTGGCGGCAATCCGGTTGCGATCTTCCGACAAACGTCGCGCGGAGAACGGCGCTCCCGACCATATTTGGAAGCCAACAGGTGCGGTGAGTTGATTTTCCGGGACGCTGTTGTTTCCCGTTACTTGAACATTGTCGACGACGCTTTGCGGGCCTTCTTCAATTTGGAAAGCGACATCAATCTTAGGCTCGTGATCGATTACCGTGGGAGTAATCTTGACGGCTTGGTATCCCTTATCCTGGTAGAAGGCTTGAAGATTGTCCGCACTCTGCTTGAGCAGTTTTTGGCTGATGCTTCCATGCGTCAAGATGTGAGATTTCTTTATCGTGATCACCGGCAGTAAATCGGCTTCAGATATTTGATGGTTTCCCTGAAACGATATGCGATTGACCTCGTGCTTTTTCCCGCGATCAATTTCGTAGACGAGTACGATCCGGTTTGCTTGCTGCTGAAAATCAGCGTTCACTGTCGCATCAAAAAACCCCTTCTTCTGAAAATGGTCGACGAGATTCCTTCGCCCTTCTTCCACGAGGTCGTGATCAATGGTTCCCTCGGAATAGATAGGAATCAGTTTTTGCATTTGCCGCCCGGACAGGAAAGGAATGATGGAAAGTCTGGCACCCGTAGTGCGAATTGTCACCAGCGGGCCAACTTCCACTTTGAAAGACACATCGACGCGATTGGTCTCCGCGTGGTATTGCGGCGGGTTTTCCTGAACCGTGCTCGCCAGCCGGTGCTGTGTGGTCAGAGTTTTCTTGATCAGCGTCGTCGCTGCTTTAATCCGTTCGGGCGTGTAGGGTTTCCCCGGCTTAAGCAGGCCACCGCTGAATCGGGCACGAAGCGAGCGTACCCGCTGAAGCAGGCGGGCTTGCTCAGGATCAGCAGGTCCTTCGAACCCAACCTTCCCAATGCGGGCCTGCTTGCCGATCCGTACCACGAAGGTGACGTGCACCAGTTGCTCGGCGTCGTCGATCTGGGATTCGGAGTGAACCTGCGCCTGGAAGTAACCATTGCGTTCGAGGAACTGCAGCAACTGCGCCTCAGCTACCGGCATCCTGCCCTTGACGTATGGATATTCCTCCGGCATATCCACGACCTGCAAGAGACGGGTGAACGAAAAGTATTTGGCCAGGCCTTGAAAGTCGACAACACCAAGATAGTAGGCGGGCTCAAGAATGAAATTAAGCCGCAGTCCGGCGATGTCTGGGATCACGTTGACTGTGACTTTTTCGAACTGCCCAGTCTTTTGAAGGGCGTCAATGCTCGCTAGCACTTTTTCCTGGGAATAGGGCTGCCCTGGTTTCTGCACCACTAAGGCACGCAGTGGCTCCACATCTCGATGGGGATTCGCAATCAGGTCGACAGCGGTTACCGACTGGCCTTCATAGAGCGCTTGTGGACCCACCACCGTAGGAACTTGAGCCGCTGCGGCAGATGTGCTGAAGGCTAGAAAAAACAATAGTGAGATGCGCATAGGAAGCCGGCTGACCTGGTTGCAGCAAGTATGGGCCTTGCGGCCTGACCACAAGCGAAGTGCAGAGCTTGACAGCGAACCAACCCGCAAGCGGACCATGTGTGATGCGCTTGAATAGAAATGAGTTGGTCGGTCCGGGAGCGGACGGATCGGGACCTCGGCCAGAAACCGGACTTCAAAAAAAGATGTCAAGAAACAATCGTGACTATCTCGATTTCATCATTTTTATTTCCTGCATGGACGAGTACGCAACCAGCCCTTCGCTCCAGAAGAAGATCCGCGCTTGCGTCACCCAGCCTCAGGCCTCTAATGGTGAGTTGCGGAATGCCGTCAGGAAGGTGGGGATGATCGAAGACAATGCGTTTGTGCTCGGGTTGTATGGAAATGCCCAGGCATGCCTGGAGAACGAGGAATGGTGCCGCCGCTGACCACGCCTGGGGCGAGCAAGCCACAGGATAAAGGGTCGGGCCCTCGCCATTCCGGCGCTCCAGCCCGCAGAGCAGTTCCGGCAGACGATGAAGCTCGACCATGCTGCTCAAATCGAGTAATCCCAACAGAATTTGCGCCGCCAAGTCCTTGAACCCATATCTCGCCAGGCCGCAGGCAATCAAAGAATTGTCATGGGGCCAGACTGAACCGTTGTGATAGGAAAGCGGATTGTAGCGGACTTCGTCGCAAGCCACGGTACGTATTCCCCAGCCCGTGAAAGAATTGGGATTCAACAATGTTTCTGCGACGCGGCGAGCTCGGTCGTGCGACGCAATACCCATATACAGGCTGTGGCCTGGATTCGAAGTCCGCACTCGGCAGGGTTGTTTGTCGCCGTCCAGAGCCAGGGCATAGGTGGAAAGTTCGTCACACCAAAAGTGTTCCTCAAATTTGACGCGAATGCTCTCCGCTTCCCGCTCGAGAACACGAGACCTTTCGGTTTCGCCGAGAATACGGCTCAAGCGGGCTCCCGCCAATTTGGCGGCGTAGACGTATCCCTGTACCTCACAAAGAGCAATCGGGGCCTTGGCCAAGGTTCCGTCCGCATGGAACACGGAGTCATTCGAGTCCTTCCAGCCCTGCTGCACTAAACCGTGGCTCGAGTGTCGTGCATACTCGACAAAGCCGTCCCCATCAAGATCTCCGAACTTATCAATCCACTCGAGCGCCAGTTCCACGTGGGGCCACAGGCGCCGTAGAAACTCTTGATCCGCAGTGCGGCCGTAATATGCGTCGGCAAGAACAATAAACAAAGGTGTCGCATCCACGCTGCCGTAATAGCAGCCGAAGGGAACTTCGCCCAGGGCAGCCATTTCTCCTTTGCGCGCCTCATGCAGTATCTTTCCCGGCTCAGCTTCAATCGACGGATTCAATTCCCGGGCCTGCGCCGACCGCAAAAAGTCCAAGACTCCTCTGGCGATTCCCGGGTTGAGCCACAACGTTTGCAGCGCCGTGATGATTCCGTCTCGGCCGAAAACCGTGCTGAACCAAGGCACGCCCGCATAGGGATAACCCGGCTCGGGGTTGCCCACCATCATCATTTGCACGTCGGCAACGGAGCGCGCCATCCAATCGCTGAAGCGTGAATTAGAACTGTAAATTTGTGGGAAACCTTCGCGGACCGTTCTCAGTTCGTCGCGAGCAGCGGAAATAGCATGGGGAAAGCTTACGAAAGTCTCCGCGGAACAGGAATCGGAAGCAATCTCCAGCTGAAAAACTGCTTTCTGTTTGGGAAGCAGAGGGATTGCGAATTCAAGCTCTGAACCCGTGACGCGCGCCGGTGCAGGATTACACCGGACACAAGTCCGGCGGATAACGCTGTCCAACCCTTGATAGCGCAAGAGAACCGAGTTGTCCTGTACTTGGTCTGCCAGACGCTGGCCTCTTCTTGGTCTGCGAGTGCCGCGCACTTCAAAGATGTCCGCAAAGTCGGCATCGAAATTGATACGGAAGGGTACTAAAAGCTCCGACAGGCCATGATTCACGAACAGAAATTGTTCGTAACAAACGTCCCGCCAGAGGAATCTTGAGCGCAAGAGATGCAATGTGCCCCGAGGCTTGACCACGTTGCCCTCGAACGAAACGTCCAGATTGGCCAGATCGGCGGAAAATAGAAAATTGTCCGCCTCGACCGTCGAACTCAGCAGCAAAGGGCGGGCATTCCAAAGATAGATGCTAAGTTGCGAGAGGTGACGTGTCCCCTCAAAGTAAAGCCCCTGCTCGCAAAGGCCAGAAGTTTGGATGTCGCCAATGCGATCGAACACGAAAAACATTCGCCCGTATTTGAGAACCTGGGCGCGATCATCGGAAGGCGATGAGGTGGCCGCTATGTAGTAGTGCTGGATGACGCCAGATTCGACCAACTCAGAACTCCCTCGTCAATTCTAATAGCCGGGGGCTTCCCTCGACGCAGCCGTTTGTAAATATCCAGGTAGTTTTGAGCCATGCGCTCGGCAGTGAAATGCTGCTCGAAATGCTTCCGGCAATTTCGTCTGTCGATCTCGCCAATCCGTTCCACCGCATCTACGGCCGAATCAATATCGAGCGCGATGAAACCCGTAGTCCCATCCCCGACGATCTCTGGAACCGATCCGAACGGATGCGCGATTACGGGGGTTCCACAGGCCAGCGCCTCGATCATTACCAACCCAAACGGCTCCGGCCAATTAATGGGAAACAGCAGCGCGGCAGCATTTCCCAGGAAAGCATTTTTCTCCGCGGATCCGATTTCGCCAATGAACTGGACAAGAGGATGATCGAGCAACGGCTTAATGACTTTCTCGAAGTACTCCCGGTCCGCAGGATCGACCTTGGCGGCGATTTTTAACACTCTGCCCGACCGCTTGGCTATTTCAATCGCCTGGTCAACGCCCTTCTCTGGAGAAATCCGGCCAAGAAATGCCAAATATCCGCTCTTCCCCTCATCGAATGCAAAAGCACTCCGCGGCAGTCCGTGATGGACAGTTCCCTGCCAGTTCACCCAAGGAAAGGGTTGGCGCTGCCTGTCGGAAATTGACACCAGCGGGACTTCTCGAAAGTTTTCATAGATGGGTACGAGGTCGGGAAGATCGAGCCGTCCGTGGAGAGTACTGAGACACGGAGTCTGCTCACGCCTGGTCAATGGGAAATGCACATAGTCGGTATGGAAATGGATTAAATCGAAGTCCCTTGCCTGGCGAAAGACCTGCTCCAGCATGAGCACATGGTGGGGCAAAGGATCGATGCAATCGGAGTCGAGCCTTAGCGCCCGCTTGCAGACTGGCACCAGGCGCGCATTGGTTACGGAATCTCCACTGGCAAACAACGTTACGTCGTGGCCAAGGGAAACCAATTCTTCAGTCAGCCATGACACAACTCGTTCCGTTCCACCGTAAAGACGGGGGGGGACGCTCTCATAAAGCGGCGCTACTTGTGCGATCCTCATCGACTTTGCCGGTTTTTCCCCCTCGATCGGCGGAATCGTCCGCGGGTCTTGGTATGTGTATGCAAGCCTTAACTCAACACTAGAAGGCCCTACGCTGTGCTTCCATCGGGTGCGCGCTGTAACCCACATGTAGATCGTGCCGTAGGTTGCTTCCTTTTTCGCGTGTTCGTTCTCAGCAAAACACAACGGGGAGGATCAATTCAAGCCAGAGCTCGTAGCAATCAGCCTTTCGACTACTATTTGTCTCCACCATTTCCAACTGGGAGTGTCCCGCCCTTACGTTTTTTGCCAGCGCACAAATGCCGCCTACCTGGTGCCACGAGCTTTCCTTCTGGTACGCTGCATACGTTATGCGACCTCTCCGGACTCTGTTTTTTCTAGTCGCCCTAGCTGTTTCCGCTTTCGCCCAGAATCTCAAACCAGTCGCCGACCGTCTCGCCGCCCAGAACGCCCTTTTCGACGAACAGTACGAGTCCGATCTGGGGAACTTTCCCGAGCGCGCCACCGCCTTCGGCGACTATCGATATAACGACAAGCTCGGCGACCGCTCACTCGATGCCATCGCCCAGTTCCACAAGATCGACGAGGCCTTCCTGACCCGGCTCGAAGCTATCCCGACTACTGGGTTCTCCGACCAGGACCAGCTCTCTCACAACCTCCTTGTTCGTGTCCTCCAGCAGCGCATCGCCGACTACGACCTCAAAGAGTACGAGATGCCAATCAACCAACAGAATGGCGTCCACACCAACCTCGCCGACCTGCCGCTTTCGGTCCCACTCGACTCCCTCCAGCACTACCAGGACTACATTTCCCGTCTTCATCAGATCCCCCGAGTCCTCACCCAGACCACCGAAGTCCTTCGCGCCGGCATTCAAGACAAGCTCATGCCCGTCCGCTTCCTCATCGAGAAACTCTCCATCCAGTGTCAGGGCATCATCGACGCCGACCCTTTTCTGCTTCCGACAAAAAAGTTCCCGGCAGAGATCTCCGCCGAAGACCAGAAGCGCCTGACCCAGCAGATTACCGACGCCATCAACACCGAGGTCATCCCAGCCTATAAAACTTTCGCCGCCTTCCTCCGCACCGAATACGCGCCCCAGGGCCGCACCACATTGTCCGTCACCTCTCTGCCCAACGGCGTTAAGCGCTACCAAAACGACATCTACGCTCGCACCACCACCCACATGAGTCCGGACGAGATCCACCAACTCGGCTTGCGCGAGATCGACCGCATCCAGGCCGAAATGCTTGCCATCGCAAAAAAAGAAGGCTTCGCCGACCTCGCTTCATTTCGCGCCTCGTTCAAAACTAATACCAAATACATCCCGACCTCCGCCGAGCGGATCCTCGAGGACTTCCGCCACTACATCGCCCAGATGGAGCCCAAACTCCCGGAGCTCTTCACTCTGCTTCCGAAGTCGCCAGTCACCGTCGAAGCCATCCCCGTATACCAAGCCGCCGCAGCCACCCATTACGTCACCGGCACTCCCGACGGCAAGCGCCCCGGCCGCGTCGTCGTCGCCACCTCCAACTTCGCTGAGCGCTCGCTCATCAACGACGAGGCCATCGCCTATCACGAAGGCATCCCCGGACATCACATGCAGCTGTCCGTGCAGCAACAGCTCGCCGGATTGCCCAAGTTCCGCCTGCATGGTCTCGGCTTCAACGCCTACATCGAGGGCTGGGCCTTGTACGCCGAGCAACTCGGCAAAGAGGTCGGCTTCTACCAGGACCCCGTCTCCGACTACGGCCGCCTCTCCTCCGAACTTTTCCGTGCAGTGCGTCTAGTCATCGACACCGGAATCCACGCCAAAGGATGGACCCGCGACCAGGTCGTGGACTTCTTCCGCAAGTTCGAAGCCGTGGACGAGCCCACCGTTCAGTCCGAGACCGACCGCTACATCGCGTGGCCAGCACAAGCCCTCAGCTATAAGCTGGGCCAACTAAAGATCCGTGAACTCCGCGACCGCGCCCAAAAAGAATTAGGCCCCAAATTCGACATCCGCAAATTCCACGACGAAATGCTCGACGGCGGAACCCTCCCCCTCGATCTTTTGGAAGCCCGCACCGACAAATGGATCGCCCAGCAAAAAATGAAATAGCACTGGACAGATTCACGTGGGGACGGCCGCCCCCGGCTGTCCGGCCGAGCAAAGCTCGGCCACGCTTTTGTGAACGGCACGCATCGTGGAGAGCGGACACTCCTGTCCGCCGCCTTTGACTTTCCTCCCCAGCAGCTCTCCCAACCCATCCCCAGGTTCCGGCCATTCCTTATCATTTATGCATCAGGCCGCCTGCGCAAAGCGCACGCGGGTATTCCAGGGAGGAACGGATATGAGAGAGATGCTGATCTGCTGTTTGCCGGCGCTTCGGCCCAGTCAAAAAAGCCGAAGCCACAGGCCGGACCGCCGGCCAATCTACTCGTACACTCTCAAGGATTTCGACGCCAGGCCGGTTGACGCCCAATGCTGCGCTAGTTGACTACATGGCCGATTACGGCGGAAAGTTCGCAGGAGAACTCCTGCAACAAAAAGCGCATACGGCGAGGTTTGGACGAGACAAGGCGACGAATGGAAACTCCTGTACGTTCCGGAAACAAAAGTGGAGTGAGGCTCTCGATCGTGGCGGCGATTTGACTCTCGATAAAAGGTAGTGTTCAGTTGGAGACAACCGCACCACCAAATAACGTATCCGCCGAACCTCCCAGGCAGAAGTGGCCTTCTGGGTAAAGCTCATTTCGACGTACAGTCCTCCCAGGCAGATATCTTGCGTCTATGCTCGCAACGGCACAGCAAGGGTTGCGCGGTGCAGTTCAACCGGAAGAACAGCCCGAACCCTTGGATACTGACGCGGCGTCCATTCCATGGCTTTCCTCCTTACTTCGGGGGAGGCAGTCGCACTCTAAGCTGCAGGTTCTCTGCCAAAACAACCCCTGTCCGAGATGGTTGATCCTGATCGTCTCTGCCTCCCAGGCCGATCAAATCGGGATGGCAAAATATGGCAACAACAAATCCTGTCATGCGAGCCTGGTTTCGAACGAGGGAGAGGGGGCCGGGGGCACCCATGCAAACCATGAAAATTCCCAATTGGATCGTGCGCCCAAGCACCTCAATTCGGCTCTGCCAAAGAATTATTTCAGGCAGAAAATTCACAGCCTCCCCGTGTGGCGCGGACACTCTTGTCCGCAAGCTGCGAAACTTGTCCCCGACACCCGCAAACCAGAATTTAGTAGTCAGTTACACGCAACTCAGTACCCCGCTCCTAGCCAAAAGCTGGAAGCCAGAAGCCAGAAGCTATGAGGTTTATAATTCCATAAGCAATGACTGAGCTCATTAAGAAGAAACTAAAGGAAGAGATCGACGCGCTCGAACACGAGCTGATCCACGAGTTGCCCAAGGAGATCAAGAAAGCCGCGGCCCTCGGAGACCTGAGCGAGAATGCCGAATATCACATGGCCAAGCAGCGCCAGGAATTCGTCAAGGCGCGCGTGCGTCAGCTCGGCAAACGGCTCGCCGAACTCTCCATGGTGAACATGAACAACATCCCCCGCGACAAAGTGGGATTGGGTTCAACCGTAAAGGTCTTCGACAATACCAAGAATCAGGAAGTCGAATACAAGCTGGTGACCAGCGAGGAGTCCGACGTCTCCGCCGGGAAGATTTCTACCACGTCTCCCATCGGCCGTGCCCTGCTCAACAAGAAAGTCGGAGAAACCGCCATCTTTGTGACTCCCAATGGCAAACGGGAGATGGAGATTCTGACCCTCCGCACCATTCACGACGATGCTGAGTTGAGCGGAACCGGACTGAACCGAGCGGGAGATGGCGAGGCCAAAGCCTGATGAACGCATCGTCTACCACGCCGTCAGTCAGGCGGTCGTCGGCCAGATCATGGACCAGCGCCTTTGGCCGCGCCTGCGGAGTATTGCTCGCCACCATCGTCCGCTGGCTGGCCCTCTCGCGCATTAATCCCAACGTGCTCACTTTCATGGGACTGGTGGTAAATACTTGGGCCGCAATCCTGTTTGGTTCTGCCACACCCGAAAATCAGAAGCGGATGTTTTTTTACGCCGGATTGGTCATCATCTTTTCCGGTTTTTTCGATCTGGTCGATGGCGAGGTCGCACGCGCCACCAATCGCGTTACCCGCTTCGGGGCATTTTTCGATTCTGTGGTCGACCGCTACAGCGATGCTTCTCAGTTCCTCGGCCTGCTGGTCTATTACGCCCGCAGCGACCGTTTCTTTTATGTCGTGCTCACTGCCTTCGTCATGGTAAGCGCCATCATGGTCAGTTACACCCGCGCCCGCGCCGAATCGCTGATCGGATCCTGCCGCGTAGGCTTCATGGAGCGGCCTGAACGCCTCGTGCTCGTGATCATTGGAGCACTGTTCAACCGCATGGCGCCTGTGCTTTGGTTGATCGCAGTACTGTCCACGATTACGGTAGTCCATCGCATGCGCTATACCTGGACCCGGACGCAGGACCCACCGGTTGCCGCGAAAGCCACCCACGCCGCGTAAAATTTCGTTTGACAATCTGTCCCCACGTGCCGTTATTCCGTTGTCGTAGCCGTGGTGCTAGACTATCCCGTCTTTTTGTCGGTTGTGAGGACGCTTCTTGCCTTCTGATCCCGTTCTAGTGATTCACGGCGGCGCGTGGGCTATGCCCGACGATATGCTCCGCGCGCACATCAACGGCGTGCGCCATGCATTGGCTGCAGGTTGGCGCGTGCTCGAGCGCGGCGGCCCATCCGTGGACGCGGTCGAGGAAGCAGTTGTCATTATGGAAGATGACGAGACCTTCGACGCCGGCCGCGGCAGCTTCCTCAACCGCGACGGCAAAGTGCAACTCGACGCGCTCATCATGGATGGAGCCACTCTGCGCGCTGGAGGAGTTGGCTGCGTGGAACGGTTGCGAAATCCAGTGCGTGCAGCGCGCAAGATCCTGAGTGAGAGTCCGCACGTCTATTTCGTCGGAGAAGGCGCGGAGCGTTTCGCAGCCGAACACGGCGTCGCGCTGTGCAGGAACGAAGACCTGATTATCCCGCGTGAGGTTGAGCGTCTGCGGGCGTATCAGACGCAGAGTTCGAGCGGAGGCGACGATCTGTTCGCACCGGCGATTTCTCACGACACCGTCGGAGCTGTTGCGCTCGATCGCGACGGCAATATCGCCGCGGCTACTTCAACCGGAGGCACACTCAACAAGGCTCCCGGACGACTGGGCGATTCATCGCTGATTGGCTGCGGCTGCTACGCGAATAACGAAAGCGCCGCCGCTTCGACAACGGGATGGGGAGAGCCCATCATGAAGTTGGTGCTGGCAAAATGGACCGCTGATCGCATTGCCGCTGGAAACCTGCCGGAGTGGGCAGCGCAGGAATCCATGAATTATTTGAAAGAGCGCGTGAATGGACATGGCGGGATCATCGTGCTCGACAAACACGGACACTTCGGCATCGCCCACAATACGCCGCGCATGGCATGGGCTTTGAAGACAAAGAACAAGGAAGAGGCTGGTATCGAGCGCCAATCCTAGCGAGAAAACCAGTTGATGGTGCCAGCAGAGGGAGCAAACTGACGGCGATGGAAACCCCCTCGGTGCGGGAATATGCGACGGAAGCAATCCGATATTGGGAGCCGCGCCGGGTAATCTATAACCTGGTCCTCGTGGCTGTGGTGGTAGCATATTTTGCGGCGGGATACCCGGCTTCGGCAAAACTTGACCACGGACTCCATTCTCGTTTTGTTTCTTTTGGCGGTTGTGGCCAACATCGCGTATTGCACGGCCTACTTTGTCGACATTTTTGCGCAGATCTCTGGCTTTCGCGAACTTTGGCGGTCGGCACGCTGGATTTTGTTTGCGGTCGGTGTTACTTTTGCAGCGATCCTAACGCGGTTTGTCTCTATCGGAATGTTCCATCTCCAATCCGGCTGACAAAAAATGCTACAGCCATCCTTTGATGCGGTCCATTCGCGCGGCTTCCACTCGATTTCCTGCTCCCATCATGCTGATGGCTTCGGAGAGATAATTTCTCACTGTACCTTCGGAGAGGCTTAATTCGGCAGCGATATCTCCGCTGGACATGCCCTCCACTCCGGTGGGCCACCGTATTCGATGACACGTTTGACCACGATCCTAGAAGCAACTCCCGAACAACGGACTCCGCTTCGCCGGAGTGAATCTCGACTGCCTTGCGATCCTCCCGCACTTCAACAACCCCTCGAATCTGACGCAGACTGGTCAAGCCGAGCCTGGCAATGCAGCGGATGCGCTTGCCGCTGGTCTTCGCCTTGATTTCCGCTGGCCTGCCTTCGGCGATGATCTCGCCACGGTTGATGACCGCGACGCGATCGGCCAGCGTCGGCCTCCTCAAGGTAGTGTCGTGGTGAGCAAAACGATCTTGTCCCGCTCCACCATGCGCCGGATCTCGTCCCACAACATTCGCCGACTCTCTACGTCGAGACCGACCGTGGGCTCGTCTAGAAACAACAGATCGGGATCACCGCAGATCGCGAGCGCGAACAAGACACGCTGTCTCTGCGCGCCGGAAAGCTCTCCAAACTTACGATCCGCCAGCTTTTCGAGCCCGGCGGCGGCTAGGACTTCAGCGAGCGGCAGGGCTGGAGATAGTAGCTCGAGAACAAATCAATATGTTCACGCACGCGCAGCGTTTCCGGCACACGCCCCACCTGCAACATCGCGCCCACGCGCATGCGGTTCTGAGGATTGGTGGGATCTCCGCCGAAAACACGGACTCTGCCGGCACTGGGCTGCATTAGTCCGAGCAGCAATTTCACAACCGTGGTTTTGCCCGCGCCGTTAGGGCCAAGAGGAGTCACCAGTTCGCCGGCATGCACGGCAAAGTTCACACCCCGGAGCGCAGCCGCTTGGTCGTAGTTCTTGCTCACCCCCGCGAAAGCTAGCAATGTCGCGGGCTACAGTTGCGCTGGGTGTGCTCCTTATTTTTTCAAGGGTTGCGCTCGTTTTCTGTCCCGCTGCAGTCTGTCCTTGGAACTTGCTCCCACCCCGAGATCACATCATCATCGAAACCTCCGAACGCACCAGTGCGGATTATCATGCGGGCGGCCTGACAATTGTCATTTTCGGTGAGTCGTACGGACAGTTCCGTCGTCGTTCTGGCTGAGTGAAATTCCTAAGGCGGGAAGGCAACAGTCGGCGTGGCTATGAGAACCCGAACAAGAAGCGGAGAATTGAGTCCCCGGTGTCGCAGTTGCTTTTGCCGCTTTTGTTACGAATTCCGAACACCCACAGAAAATCAACAGCCCCAAGCCCGGCGCTGGCCTCAATTGCTTTTTTGGACGACATGCGAAGGTCACCTGACAGGGCAAGGGTAAAAGCAAGTTCGGAAATCGTAACAGGCATCCAGAATATTAACATTTGCACAAGCGCACACAACTACTGAAAGGCTTGATATGATGTCCCCCACTCTGTTGAGGAGGCACTTACCATGCTCCCGGCTGCCGGAAAGAACCTTCGTACGTTGCGAGAGAAGCTTGGGCTCACCATGCGTGACGTCGAAACTTCCAGCGCGCGCATCGCCGAGAAGTATCGCAATGAAGAGTTCTCCATTCCGCCCAGCCGTTTGTCTGATGTCGAGACTAAAGGAATTCTGCCCAGCATTTTTCGTCTTTATACCCTGTCGGTAATCTATCGCCGCGATCTGCGGGAACTATTGGCCTGGTACGGCGTTGACATGAATAACATGGCAGCCGATCTGGGTATGGTCACGCCGCCCAGGTCGCACATCTCGGACGTGCTTTCGGGGCTAGCCGCGGTGCAGGTGCCGACCCGCATGGATCCTGCCTTCGACGAACGGCGCACTACGAATCTCGGGCGCATGGTGGAGCAGTGGGGATTGGTTCCGTTGGCTTATCTGTCTCAGTTCGCGAACAGCGACTTTACATACGGCTACATTGGGAACCAGGATTTCACCATGTTTCCCTTGCTGCCGCCCGGCAGTTTTGTTCAGGTAGATGAAGCTAAGAACAAGGTTGTAGAAGGAGCGTGGCGGTCGGAATACGAACGGCCCATCTACTTCGTCGAAACTCGGGACGGCCACACCTGCTGCTGGTGCGGCATGCGGCGCGAGGACATCATCCTGCAGCCGCATCCCTTGTCGCCGGTTCCGGTCAGGATTTTAAAACATCCGCAAGAAGCGGAAGTCCTAGGGCAGGTCGTGGGAGTGGCTATGAAGTTGACCGAGTGGCGCGCTCTTGAGACTTCTCCAGCGACGAAAGCGCCACCAGCACTGAATTAAGATGACGGACGGAGGCCTCGTCCTGCTGGGCTGGCAGCAATTCATCCAACTGCCCGCGTATTCCCTGAACATATGTCCCCGAAGAGACTCCGCTCTCCTGGCTGGATTCCCGCAAATCTTCTACCAATGAACTTAGTGGAGTCCTAAGAACGCGGCTAAGCACCTCGCCATGTGCTGCTTTCAGAGCTCGATCCGAAGGCTCGGGCCCATGCACCAGCGACATACCCCAGTGCCGATAGCCGCCCTCGCGGTCCCGTAACGAAGCTAGATATGCCAATTTGGCCAGCAAGCCTGAAACAGCGGCCAGCGTGGTTTCCCGCAAATCCTGCAAAGCTGACTTAAGTGTCATTGGCCTACGAACACTGGGGGCTGCGGACGCCATTTGTTACGAATTCCGAAATTTCGACGTTTCAGAAACTCTTCATCGCCGAAAGAGCGCTCATGAAAATATCACGCTCCAGTCTTTCCAACAAGGAGAAAAATACCGTGAAACGAATCCTACTCATCCTCGGCGCGGTCGTATTGTTTGTTAACACGCTTGTGATTCCGACCGTTGCAAATGCTGACACCCCAGGCAGCACCAGTTGCGGAGGCGCGGCTTGCAAGCCGTGAGTGCCGCGTAACCTTACGAAAACCGAACACGAACATAATCAACATTGCTGCGCGCGGCGGGCGGCGGTATAGTGCCGTGCTACGACTATGCTGCGGGCACACTCACTTTTTTGGCACTACCTTTGGATCGCACCGAATTTGCTTTTGGCAGTGCTCGCCGCACTGATGTGGCGGCGAGCATTGCATAAGCGTTTTCCTGTTTTCTGGATTTATGCGCTCTTCGAAGCCATTCAGTGGGCTATTCTATATCCCCTAGACCTTCTGCCGTCCGTAGCGCCAGAAAACTTCTGGAGAGCTTACTGGCTGAGCTTGCTCCTGGAGGCTCTGGTAACGTTTGCGCTGGTCTCCGAGATCTTCAATAATGTTTTCCGACCCTATCCCAGCCTGGCACGGCTGGCCAAGCTTCTAGTCAGCTGGATAGGGGTTTTGCTGGTTATCGTCGCCGCGGTGACTGCCGCATATGCACCAATTGACAATCCTCTTTGGCTCATTCCGGCTTGCCACATTCTTCAGCAGGCGGTTTATATGATTGAGTGTGGACTTGTCTTCTTTCTCTTCGTGTTTGCCGCCTACTTCAGACTAACCTGGAACCGAGCGGCGTTTGGGATTGCTCTCGGATTGGGTGTCTCATCGTGTATCCATCTTGCCACCTGGGCGGTAGCGGCCAATGGGGGGTTAGCTCAGCGGCGCTATCTTCTCGATTTCGTCAACATGGCCACTTTCCATGTCTGCGTCTTGATGTGGTTTTATTACCTTCTTCTCCCGGGAAAGGCTACCACTAAATCCGCGGTTCGGCTGCCTGAACACAACCTCGAAGCCTGGAACCGAGAACTGGAGCGCTTACTTCAACAATGACTCTCGCCATCTTTATCGTCATCGCCGCCGCCATCGCGCTGGCAATCATTCTGCAGATCGCCGTATCACGAAGCCTTCAGAGTTCGCGAACCGCCGGACTTGCCGCCCGCATCCAGCCCATCGACGTGCAAGCCTTTCGCAACCTCGTGGACCGCGCCGAAGACGACTACTTGCGGCTGCGCTTGCCGCCGACACAGTTTCGGCACGTCCGCCGGCAGCGATTGCTCGCTATGGCTGCTTACGTCAAAGCGGCCGGAAGAAATGCTGACATCCTGATGCGGATTGGTCATGCCGCTCTGGCCAGCTCCGATGCCCGCGCGGTACAGGCTGCGCAGCAACTGGTAAGTGAGGCAACCCTTCTGCGCCGCAACGCCGCCTTATCACTGGCGAAGATTTATGCGGCGATGGCTTGGCCGAACGCCGGTCTCGCCGCCACGCGCGTCGCCGACGGCTACGAACGTCTGAACGGTTCCGCGATGCTTCTGGGCAGACTGCAGAATCCGGCGGTGCGCTTGTCGGCTGCTTTGCGGTGATGCAATCTGGCGCCCAAGCAAGTGTATTCGCTTCGGTGATAACCAACTCGTTTCCGTCCCCGATCCTTCTTGCCTTCGGCCGCCTGTTTGATATACAAACCTGCGGGACCTTTTCCTTCCAAAATTGCGCTTACTTCGACAGACCCGCCGTCGGAGTTGTTTCCGCTGCGAGCCCGTCGCATTGGCGTGCTTCATGGAGACTCTATGATCCGTATCGCGAAGGCGGTTTCTGTCTCATTCGCCCTGCTGCTCTCTGCGCTCGCCTTCGGGCAGGGTGGCTCGGCCACCGGCGACTTGCACGTGACCGTGAAAGATCCCAAAGGCAATCTGGTCACGAACGCGACTGTCACGGTCAAAGATCAAGCCAAAGGGCTTGAGCGTGGCAGTACCGGCGATGGCGTGGGTGGATACAGTGTGCGTCTGCTACCGCCGGGAACCTACACCGTTACTGTGGATGCGCCCGGCTTCGCTAGGACACAAACGACCGACCTCGGGGTTACGGTCGGCGAGATGGCGGAGCTGCCTGTGACGCTCTCGATAGCCGGCAGCAAGGAATTAGTGACGGTGAGCTCCGAGGCGGAATTGGTCGAGACCTCGCGGACTTCTACGACTGACACCATTGGCCAGCGCCGCATCGATAATCTGCCCATCAACGGGCGCAACTACATCAACTTCACGCTGACCGATTCGCAGGTGGTTCGCGATAACGCTCCCAACACGGGGGCGGCTCCCGCTTCGGGCCTTACTATGAGCGGGCAGCGGGCACGCTCGAATCTGGTGAACGTCGACGGAGCCGACGCGACGGATAACTCAGTCAATGGCGTGCGCTCGACCGTCTCGCAAGAGGCGGTGCAGGAATTCCAGATCATCACCAACGGTTACGCTTCGGAATACGGCCGCGCCTCCGGCGGGGCCGTGAACATCATCACGCGGTCGGGGTCGAATGACTTTCACGGTGACATTTTTGGCTACTTGCGCAATAGGAATTTCCAGGCAGTGAACCCGTTTGCGGTTTGCCAAAAGCCGCCTTGTTCAAAACCCGCGTATACGCGTGTGCAAGGCGGTATTGCCTTCGGCGGACCGATCAAAACGGACAGGAGTTATTACTACTTTTCTTACGAGATTACGCGGCGGCATGAGACCGGGTTTTCCAGCATTGGGCAGAACAACTTCGGCCTGATTCCGTTCGATACGTCACAAGTGGGGCAGCCTTTCGGAACGGTGCAACTGACTCCGGGCCAGATCGGTTTCCTGACAAACCCCGCAGTGTTAGCCACCGAAGGTGCAAGTCCAGCCTACGCCAACGAAGTAGGACAGTATGTTGTTCTGGCGGGAGCTTCCTCCGGGCAGGCAGTAAACGGAGTGTGGCCGACTGCGTTAGTGCAGGGCGCCTCGGGCGGGTTACTCTCAACGTGGGCAGGGTTCCCGACGAGCTGTCCTCCGGGCAGCGCATGCGCCCTGTCCCGGCGTCGTATCAGACCCTGGCATCGCAAATTGGAAACTTCCCAGTGTTTGAGGGCACGAGTCTCTACTCGCTGCGCATCGACCACAACTTGAGCAATAACAACCGACTCATGTTCCGCGCCAATGTAAGCCCTAGTACGGTGACCGGCATTGAGGTCGGCGGCCAGGACCAGCCCTTTGGGCAGAATGCTTATTCGCGTACTTCGCAGCAAACCTATCGCGACGTGGCCGGAACCGCGCAAGACACTTGGACTATCGGAAACAATCGGGTAAATCAGTTTCGGTTTCAGTACGCCCGCCGCGGTCTTTCTTACTTCTACAACACGGCCATTCCGGGAGGATCCGACCCCGCTGTGAACATTCCCGGCTTCGCTTTCTTCGGACGCGAGCCCTATTCTTATATTCAGCGGGTCGAACAGCGTTACCAATTTACTGACAACTTCTCCTGGACCATTGGCCGACATAACACCAAGTTCGGTGGAGACTTCAACTACCTTCCGATTACTGCCACTTTCACAGTTAACTACGGAGGGGTGTACGACTTCGGGGCCTTCGGCGCAGCCAGTTTGGGTTTCGTCAACCCCGATCCCAATCATCTTCCGAACTTCCCCAACCTGTCGCCGGTACAATCTTATGGAGCGGGATTACCCGGTGATTTCATCCAGGGCTTGGGAAGCCCCAGCGATTCGTTTACGAACAGACCAATCGGAATCTTCTGGCAAGACTCTTGGCGCATTCGTCCGAACTTCACTCTGAACTATGGCGTTCGTTACGACGTGGAGATCCCCCCGAAGTTCAAGCCGCCTACTGCACTGGCGCAAGCCGGATATAACTCTCTCGGGCTGCAAAAGGGCATCCAGACAGACAAGAACAACATTCAGCCGCGCCTGGGAGTGGCTTGGGATCCTAAAGGCGACGGCACGAACGTAGTCCGCGCCTCCTACGGTGTCTTCTACGATCACCCGCTGCTGGGACTGTATTTCCTCGGAGACGCGTCCGACGGTTCCACGAGCGGGCAATTGGCATTCGGCGGAACTGGGGTGTGCAAAAACCCGAATGCGATGTTCGGCCAGGGAAATCCAGCAAATCTCAACGCGATTCCGATCTTTCAGGGACTCCCCATCAATGACACGAACCTTTCCGATCCCTGCGTTGTTTCGAGCAGTCCCGCGACCGCGGCCGCGCTGGGATACCTGCCAACCAAGCAGCAGTTTCAGGCGTTGAACTTTCCCCAATCGGTGTTCCTCAATCAGAACTACCTGAATCCCGCTACGTTCCTTCCGCTCGCTTTTCAACCCTTCGGCTACCCACAGTCCAAGAATTTCGTATATGCCTACGCTCAACAGGCCAACCTGAGCGTGGAACACGACTTCGGCGGCGGACTCGCTCTAAGTCTTGCTTATAACTTCAATGGCGGGCGGCATCTGAATCGTCCCATCAACGCCAACACAATTCGCGGTGATTTCATGATGCGCAACCTTCGGGCCGCCATAGCAGACGGTGCGAGCCAGCCAACAGACAGTCCGTTTACGGTAACCGGATGCAACGTCGGCGTAGGCGGGCCCTACGTACCGGCAGCGCTCACAAACTTCTTCCGCCCCTCCGGAGTTAACCCTTCCATCGCGTTGGCATTGCTATCGAATCCCTTTACGGCACCCTGCGTTACGGCCGTATTGCCATTCGTTCAGCAGCAATACGGTCTGAATGCGAGCTGCGATCCCACGACGCTAAGCAATTGCGTTCCATTCGGCGATATGGACGCCAACTATTCAAACGGCAGTTCCGTCTATCACGGATTGAGCGCCAATTTGCGGAAGCGATTCAGTGGGCGTTACGAATTTCTAGCCTCTTACACTTGGTCGCACGCGATCGACGACTCGACGGATCTACAAGCTACGTTGACGCCGCAAGACAGCTACTATCCGTCGCTTGATCGTTCAACTTCGACGTTCGACCAGCGCCATCGCTTTGTTTTCAGCGGTGTCTATCGGACTGGCAAAATCGGGGGGAGTGGGTTTGCCGGCAAAATCTTCAGTGACTGGACCTTCTCTCCTTTGATCGAATTTGGATCGGGACGTCCGTTCAACATCATCACCGGCAATGGAGACAATCTTCAGCTGTCGTCTCTTACTGGGCGCCCCAACACCTTTGTGAATGCCGCGTGCACGGCGCAGGGAAACAACCCAGTCAATTCGAAAGCATCTCCCACCGGTGTCTTCCAGGAGCCTTGCATATCCGGCTTCAACGGCCGTTTGCTCTCGCTGGACGGCAATCTGGGCCGCAACGCCGGAGTCACCCCCTGGACGGTCTTCGACGATCTGCGCGTTGCCAAACGCATCTATTTTGGTGAGCGCTTCAACATGGATCTGATCGCGGACATGTTCAATATCGCCAACCGGTACAACGTCGCGGCCGTCAGTCCGTTGTTTACCAATGCCGGCCAAGCTACATCGTCTTATGATCCACGGCAGTTCCAGTTCGCGCTGAAGTTGAACTGGTAGGATGGCGTCCAACTATCGCCCTGGCTCTGGATTCTGCGTACACCGTGGATCCAGACGCCCTAACGAAATCTCGTCTTCCGCATTTCCGGAATCGCTGCAAAAAAGTTATTGCAACCTTGTCTCCCTTCCGCGGATCTCAGACTTATGGAGTCTTGCTATGGATCGAAGATCATTTCTTAAGAGCACAGCCGCTACCACCGTCATAACGTCACTGAACAAGAAATTCGCACACGCCGCTGATACCCCCATTCCGAGCCGTGCGCTTGGCCGTTCCGGCGAGAAAGTTTCCATTGTTGGCCTCGGCGGCTATCACATCGGCATGCAGTCCGATGAGCAGGAGAGCATTCGGATCATCCGCACGGCGCTCGATTCCGGCATCAACTTCCTCGACAACTGCTGGGACTACAACAATGGCCAGAGCGAGATTCGCATGGGCAAGGCGCTGCGCGACGGTTACCGCCAGAAGTCGTTCCTGATGACCAAGATCGATGGCCAGACTAAGACGGCCGCTGCCCAGCAGATGAATGAGTCCCTTCGCCGACTGCAAACCGACCGCATCGACCTGTTGCAATTTCACGAGGTAATTCGCGAAGGCGACCCTGAGCGTATCTTCGGAGCCGGAGGTGGAATGGAAGCTGTGCTGGAGGCCAAGAAGGCGGGCAAGATCCGCTACATCGGCTTCACCGGGCACAAGAGTCCGGACATTCACCTCAAAATGCTTGAGACCGGTTTTGCCCATCAGTTCACCTTTGACGCGGTGCAAATGCCCCTTAACGTGATGGACGCACACTACAACAGCTTTGAAAAGAAAGTCTTGCCGGTTCTGGTTAAGCATGGAATCGGAGTACTGGGGATGAAGCCAATGGGCGACAAGCAAATTCTAAACAGCAAGACGGCGTCCCCGATCGAGTGTCTGCATTACGCCATGAACCTGCCCACGAGCGTGGTGATTACTGGATGTGATTCGCTGAAGATCCTGCAGCAGGCTCTCGATGCTGCGCGCAGTTTCAAGCCGTTGCGCGAGACCGAAGTCACCACTTTGCTCGCGAAGACCGCCGCGGCGGCCGCCAAAGGTGAGTTCGAACGCTACAAGACAGCGCACGACTTCGATGGCACGTACCAGAATCCGCAGTGGCTGGGTTGAATCGGTTATGGTCCGAATCAGGCTGGGATCGGACAGTAAGTGTAGACCGTTCCCCCGCAGTGGCATCGGAAGCATAACGCCGAGCGCCTAATTCCCTGCTACACTTTTTATTCACCCATCCTTGGCGCTTGCCGGAGTCGTTCCCTAATGTCCCAAACCCGAATGCCCACACCGCGGACTCGTCTCGTCCGCGAAGCCGAGCGCGGCGTCTATGATCGCGAGACCGCGTATCGCATTCTCGACGAAGGTTTTCTGTGCCATGTGGGTTTCGTCGCCGACGGCCAGCCTTTTGTGATCCCCACCTCTTACGGACGCAAAGACGATCGCCTCTACATCCATGGTTCCGCGGCCAGCCGCATGTTGCGTCAGATGAAGGAAGGCGTGCCCGTCTGCGTCACCGTCACCCTGCTCGACGGACTCGTGCTCGCTCGCTCGATATTCAATCATTCCATGAATTACCGATCGGTCGTCATTTTGGGCAAGGCTACGCCGGTCGATGATCCTTTAGAAAAAGTTGAGGCGCTACGCCTGCTCTCCGAGCACATTCTTCCCGGCCGTTGGGCGGACGCTCGCCAGCCCAATGAGCGAGAACTCAAGGCCACGCTCGTGATGCGCGTCCCCATCGAAGAATTCTCTGCCAAGGTGCGTACCGGCCCGCCGATCGATGATGAAGATGATTACTCGTTTCCGACTTGGGCAGGCGTCGTACCGCTGGAAACGGTGTCGCGTCCGCCTATCAACGATCCGCGACTAGATCCCCAATACGAAGCCCCACCCTACGCAGCGCATTACGTGCGCGCTAACCAATCCGCTTAGGATCATTGATTCGAGGATCCCCGATCGTCGGTGCTCCGGTGATAATCGGGTGGATCTTGTACCAGGGACGGAAACCATTCGCTAGGGAATCAGCAGCAGCTTCCCAGTCGTCTTTCGCCCTTCCAGATCCCGATGCGCCTGCTGCGCTTGAGCCAGCGGATAGGTATGCTGAATGCGCAGCTTGAGGTTCCCGGCGGCAATCATTCCAAATACGGCGCTCGACCGCGCCAACAGCTCTTCACGTGTGGCAACGTAATTCACTAGCGTGGGACGCGTCATATACAGCGATCCTTTTTGCGACAAAACGATCAAGTCGAACGGTGGTACGGCGCCGCTCGATCCCCCAAACAGCACCATCATTCTGCGAGGCCGCAACACGTTGAGTCCTTTTTCAAATGTAGTTTTGCCAACCGAGTCGTAGACCACATCTACACCTTCGCCGCTGGTCAGGCGCTTGGTCTCGGCTTCAAAGTCAGACTGTGTGTAGAGCATGACCTCGTCGGCTCCTGCCGCACGCGCGAGCTGGGCTTTTTCCTCGGTCGAAACCGTTCCGATCACACGTGCTCCGATATTGTGGGCCATCTGCACCAACAGCAATCCCACACCGCCAGCCGCGGCGTGCACTAGCGCAGTCTCGCCGCGCTTCAACGGATACGTGTCGTGTGACAGATAGTGTGCCGTCATGCCTTGCAGCATGGCGGCAGCGGCTTGCTGCTCGGTCACTCCCTGCGGAATCGGCACCAACCGGTGGGCGGGCATGGCGGCATACTCGGCATAAGACCCGAGCAGGCCGGCCCAGGCCACGCGGTCGCCCGGCTTAACCGATTTCACTTCCGCCCCGACCGCGGTGACTACTCCCGCGCCCTCCTGACCCAAGACCAATGGTAACGGCGCTTTATAACGGCCTTCGCGAAAATAAACATCCACAAAATTGACGCCCGACGCCGCCAGCTTCACCACCGCCTGGTCCGGCTTGGGTTGAGGAATGGGCAGGTCGACCAACTCCATGGCCTCGGGGCCGCCGGCTTGCTTGACTTGAATGGCTTTCATGGTTCGTTTTGATTCGGCCAAATAGCTTGCCGGATTCTAAGCTGAGTTCGGCTTATTTTCCCGCCGCTCGCACTCCCAGCAACCACTCCCGCAACTTCGGTCCCCATATGTTCACTGTGCGGCCGAGCGCTCCGTGCCCATATTCCGCCTCTTGTTTTACTTCCAAGTACGTCGCGTTCTTCAGCCGAGCGATGACTTTCTCCGCGTGATGGAGTTCGACCGGCACCATGTTGTCGCCCGCCATATTGATGATCAGCACCGGACAGTGAATACGGTCGAGCTCAGACCAGGCGTCAAAGCCGTTGCTCAGTTCCATCATGTAGATGAAGTCATTCGCGTCTGGCCACCCGAACGAACCGCGCCCTTCCCCGACCCACTTCTCCGTGGCTTCGCGCGTGGGCAGCTGGTCCTGAAGCAGTGACGGGGTGCGCAGAAAGATTGAATAAGTCAGGTCAGCAAGCCGCGCACCGTCAGGATTCTTGTCATAGTTGCCGTCTTTCCATCCAGGATCGGCCTTGATGATGGCCTCCGGCAGGAAGTCAATCACGCCGCGCCGGCCAACATTCGGGAAAGGAGAAGAGATCATGGGCACCAGCGCATCCATGAATTCGGGATACTGCACGCCCCATTGCCAGGTCTGGCGTCCGCCCATGGAGGCGCCCAGCACCGCGATTAGGTGCTTCACGCCCACATGCTCTACGAGCAGGCGCTCAGCCGACACCATGTCTTCGAGGTTGTAGTGCGGGAACTTCATGCGCAACCCGTCACTGGGCCGCGACGACTTGCCCGAGCCGATGGTGTCGGGAGCGATGACGTAATATTCGCCGGTGTCGAGCGCACCGCCCGGGCCCAGCAGGGGGTGCAGGGTTGAACTCGACGTATAAGCGTGCCCCCAACTGATTCCATCTCCCAAAGTTCCATGCAACAGCAGCACGGCGTTTGTGATTTCTCCGGCGGGGTTGTGCCGGGGGGTGCCCCAGACAACGTAGTGCAGACGCAGCTCGGGTAGCTTTTCGCCGGTGTGGAACTTGAAGTCGCGCACGACATAATCGCCCTGGACCGCCAGCTTCGTGTAGTCGCCCACCGCGGGTGCCTGCGCTGGAGCCAGGGCAGAGAGCAGCAACAGCAGCGTACTCCAACTCATTCGGCGCACGGAACCCACCTCGGCAGAGGATTATACGAATTTTGGAGCAAGTTGCCGGCGTCCGGATCCTGAACCGCGAACGATCCTCCGCTTCGACCGTACCGCCATCGACCGCCAGAGCTATTCTTGACCCGCTTTGTTACACTTGCTCGTCCCTGCAGGTCCACTTCGGAAATGGTCCACGGAGAGACTCGCGCAAAGGAGCCCGCATCATGGCTGAGAAGAAGCCGCAATCGTTTGCCAATCACGCCCGTTTCGATCCATTGTTTCACTTTTTTGCCATTCCCGTCTTCGGCATCTCTGTCATCGCCACTGTCGTTCACTTCACAATGCATCCCAGCCTGCGGGCGGGATGGATTTTCGTGGTCTCGGTTGCAGCGCTAGTCTCAGTATTCAAAATCCGCGTATACGCCTTGAGGAATCAGGATCGCATCATCCGGCTTGAAGAGCGTTTGCGACTGATGACGTTACTGACTGAACCCCTACGCTCGCGCATTCCGGAACTGACAGAGTCCCAGTTGATCGCCATCCGCTTTGCTTGTGACGCGGAGGTGCCGACCTGCGTTGAGAGCACGCTCGCCGGCAAATTGTCACGAGCGGACATTAAGAAAGCGATTCACAGCTGGCGTCCGGATTACTGGAGGATTTGAAGCTTGTGGAGGACTTTCAGTGCGCCCTCCCCGCGAGGTCATTTTTAAACCGCCAGTATGAATGTTTGACAGCTCGCGGTCATGCCTGAAACCGTGTTTCCAGCCCGCGGCGTTCTATCGCTGGCACCTATTCCGCTGGCTGCGAGTTCTTCCCAATTACTCCCGAACGCGGTCCTGTAAACCCTTTATGGAGTTCTGCCGTCTCACTTTCCGGTAACTGTTTCGTCCGATGTCGAAGGTAACCGCTCCTATCCGCTTTCTGCATTGACCGGGCTGGGGAAGGGCAGGTAGGATTTGGTAGCATTCAGCAGAGTTTGAGCGGGGGAGTCGCCGTATCCCATAGAGAAATATGCGATTTGCTAACCTCTATGTTCGGACCGTAGCTCTCGCCTCGCTGGCGCTAGCGGCCTGTTCCTGCCAGACTGCGCAAAAACCGGTAGCACTGCTGCCTCCGGGTGGTGCGCCGGCGCTGAAGACTTCGACACCCCCGCCGGCGACAGTGCCGAAGGCATCGACTCCTAAGTCGGCAGCTTCTCAGCCGGCTACCACGCCAAGCCCAACTTACAATCAGGCTTCAGCCCAGCAACCCGCTCCGAACGAAGCCGCCTCGCAACCCTCGCAACCTGCGCCAAGCGCTTCGCCAGATGCGGTCGCAGATGTGATCGACCGGGTGGAAAAGGAATATCTGGCCGGCGTGGCTAACTATCATGCGGGCCGCAACGAGGCCGCCAAGCAGAACTTCGATAACGCCTTCAATGCTTTGCTCGACAGCAAGCTCGACATGCGGTCCGATTCGCGCCTTGAAAAGGAGTTCGAGCGCATCTCCGACGGCGTTAACCATCTGGACTTGCCGGGTACGCAGCCCGGTGATGCGTCCGCCGAGCAGAAGTCCGAACCCGCTCCGATTGACGAGACTAATGAAGTCACCCCGGCCGTCGATCTTAATGTGAAAGCTAAGGCGCAGGCCGAGATCAAGTCCACCCACTCCGACCTGCCACTCATGATGACCGACCAGGTCGCCGGCTATATCAACTACTTCTCCAACCACGGCCGCGGTACTTTCCTGCGTGCCTTTGAGCGTTCCGGACGCTACCGCGAGATGATGCGCTCGATCCTGAAGGAAGAGGGCGTGCCGCAGGACTTGATTTATCTGGCGCAGGCGGAATCCGGTTTTCACCCGCTGGCGGTTTCTCGCGTAGGCGCTCGCGGCATCTGGCAATTTATGGGGAGCCGCGCCCGCGGGTACGGGCTGGAACGGAGCCTTTGGGTGGACGATCGCCAGGACCCTGAGAAATCCACGCGTGCTGCGGCTCGCCATTTGAAAGATCTCTATAACCAGTTTGGCGACTGGTATCTCGCCATGGCCGCGTATAACTCCGGTCCCGGTACAGTGCAGGCAGCGGTAAGGCGCACCGGTTTCGCCGATTTCTGGGAGCTCTATCGCCGCAACGTGCTTCCCAAAGAAACGCGCAACTATGTGCCGATCATCCTGGCGGTCACCATCATGACCAAGAATCCGTCGCAATATGGGCTGGACGACGCTGCCATGGATCATGCTACGAGATACGACACTGTGACCATCGACTACGCCGTAGATTTGAGGCTGGTGGCCGAGTGCGTGGACGCCAAGCCTGCCGAACTCCAGGACCTCAATCCCAGTCTGCTTCGCTCTACCACGCCGCAGGGCAAGAAGTTCGAGCTGCACTTGCCGGCCGGAACCAAAGAGCAATATCAGACTGCCATTGCCTCGATCCCGGCCAATATGCGTCTCTGGTGGCGTTATCACAAAGTTCAGCCGGGAGACACTCTGGCTTCCCTAGCCCGCACCTATCGCACCACGGCCAAGTCGATTACAGAAGCCAACCACCTCGAGGGTACGGAGCTTGATGTTGAAGGCAAGCTGGTTATCCCCGTCGCTGTCGGCAAGCATCCCCTGAGCGACACGGCCACTTATGCACGCCGCATCACCCGCTACAAGGTGCATCGCGGCGACACGGTCGAAACCGTGGCCGAGAATTTCAGCATTTCGCCACAAATGGTTCGGCGTTGGAATGGTTTACGCGGGGACAGTCTCCGTGGACGCAAGGTGCTGGCCCTTCACCTGCCTGTGACCCCAACCTCGGGGGACAGTGAGCTGGCCACGTCGAAGACGAGTAAGTCCTTAGGACACAGCAAGAAAGCTGTGCAAAAGCCCACCCAAAATGACGCTTCCTATATAACCGCGGATTCCAAAACGCAGGCAGCCATAGTTCGCCACAGAGTCAAGAGCGGGGAAACGCTGTACTCAATCGCGAACACTTACAGGACCACAGTAGCTGCTTTGAAGCACGACAACCGCGACGTTGCGGTCCTGCGTCCCGGCATGATTCTGATTGTCCAGCAAAGCCGTTGAGCCTGTCCCAACAAGTTTTTCATGTCACGATTCATAAGGCCGCTATTTCTCGCGATTCTTCTTTCCTTCGTGCTACACCATGTGATAACAGGATAGTCAGGCCGTGAAGGATGCTGCTTGCAGCCTGCATCAAACCCTGTGCTATAATCGCGCGCCGTTCCGGCAGCAGTTCCAGAGGTCTTTTAAATTTCTCGTGCCCGGCAGATCTGGCGAACTATTATTCCGCTGGACCGCCTGAAAGATCAGGAGGAGCAATGACTTTTTACGACCACACTCTCTATGGACGTGACGACGAAATGGACGAATTCGGCGACAGCGGCGCCTTCAGCGAGTCGCTGGAAGAGGAATTGGAGGAAGAGGACGAAGAGGAAGAAGAAGCCCGTATCCCCGAGCCCGACTTAGGCAGACCGGAGCCGGCATCGGCTCCCGCTCCGAGACCAGCCCCTGCGGGCGGAGGAGGCGGTGCCCGCAAGCCCGCCGCTAAGAAGAAAGCCGCCAAGAAAGCGAAGAAGAAAGCTCCCAAGAAAGCTGCCAGGAGGCCTGCTAAGAAGAAGGCGGCCAAGAAATCCGCCAAGAAAAAGGCGGCACGCAGGCCGGCGAGGAAAGCGAAGAAAAAAGCCAAGAAGGGCGGACGCCGGCGATAAGTCGCGGCTTTTAGCTCTCTCCTTCCAGCTCCGCAGTTCGTTTCGGGCAGTTACGCGCCCGAGTCGACTTAGAATCGGGATAGGGGGGACAGTCACCCGTCCTCCCCTCCCTCACCACCGTACGTGCGGGTCCGCATACGGCGGTTCGGCGGGTTGAGCTAGCTACTTTGCGGCGCAAAAATGAATAGCGGAAGGCCCGATTGGCGCAGATTCGCACCTATCCTGCTGGCCGGAACATCACTTTCTACTTGATTCTGGCGAAGGCTTTGCCTAACATATTTACATGAGTAAGCAAAGGCTTCT
>QIAN01000073.1 GCA_003225005.1 Acidobacteriota bacterium
GCCCTGGACATGAAGTACCCGGCGGAGGTTTACCAACCTTCCCAGCGCGGGTACACCGGACTGCCGGACATCGACTATCCACTCCACGATAAAACCATCGTGGTCACGCGTTGCGGCCGCATCTGTCTGGGCAAGAAAAAAATCAATTTCAGCACGGTCTTCGCCGGCCAGGCCGTGGGCATCAAAGAAGTCCACGACGACATTTGGCTGGTGAGCTTTATGGACTATGATCTGGGATACTTCGATCTGGAGACTCGGGTGCTCGAACCACTCGAAAATCCGTTCGGCCCAAAAGTGTTACCCATGTCTTAGGTACGTTGTGTAACCCATGTTTCCGGGCCGGACCAAACCAAAGCTGGTGGAGCCGATGGGATTCGAATCCACGTACAATATGATAACAAAGGAGTTGTGCGGCGCACCCTGGCCTTCTATGGTATCGAATAAAGAGGAATTCTTAGTGCCCCCTTGTTGCCCCCAAAAAACTCGCTATCACATGTTCAATTCCGATACTCTTCCGAGCAGGCGCTTTCCGGACTTACCCTAAGTCCGTGGTATAAACTTTCGGTCCGGTTCAGTAAATCTACGATTTTGCAAATTATCATGCGTCCCGTCATTCAAGTGTCTGGAGTCCGCAAGACTTACGGCCCAACGGTAGCTGTCGACGAGGTGTCGTTCGAGGTGAACGACGGCGAGATATTTGGTTTGATCGGGCCAAATGGCGCGGGAAAAACTACCACGATGGAGTGCATCGAAGGTCTGCGTACGCCCGACCGGGGCAGCATCTCGGTTCTGGGTCTTGATCCCTTTCGACAGGTCTACAAGCTGCAGGACCGTATCGGGGTTCAGCTCTAGCAAGCGCAGTTGCAGAAGCGGATCAAAGTGTGGGAGGCGGTAGACCTCTGGGCTTCGCTTTACCAGAAGAAAGCGACAGACGGCGAACGCCTACTCGAGCAGCTCGGCCTCACTGATAAGCGGAACGCATGGTTTATGACCCTCTCCGGAGGCCAGAAGCAACGCCTGTTCATTGCCCTTGCGCTGATCAATGATCCGGAGGTGGTGTTTCTCGACGAGCTGACCACCGGGCTGGACCCGCAGTCGCGGCGGGCAATCTGGGATCTGGTGCGCGGCATCCGCCAGCGCGGCAAGACGGTCTTTTTGACCACTCATCTGATGGAGGAAGCCGAACGGTTATGCGACCGGGTAGCAATCATCGAGCACGGACGGATCATCGACATCGACAAGCCGGATAAGCTCGTCGACCGGCATTGCCCCGAACGTACAGTCGTTCTCGCGACAGCCAATCCGCTCGCTGAAGAGCTCTTTAGGTCGATCCTGGGAGTGGAGACAGTAACCCGGACTGACTCGCGATTCACCATTCGCGGCATTTCCGCACGATTCTTCCCAATCTTGAAGACGTTTTTCTGAAACTGACTGGTCACTCTATTCGCGAGTAGGAACGAGAATGATGCTGCGTGGGCTCTGGAAACTGACTTGGCCTGAGATCAAGATCTTCATGCGCGAGCCGATGGGTGCGTTCGGCGCCATCGTTATCCCCGTTCTGGTTTTCCTCGTGGTGGGCCGGATTGTCGGCGGCAGGCTCGAACCGCCCACACTCGCCGCCAACAGTTTTATCCACGTGGGTCTCCCAGTTCTTGCATCGCTTTTGATTGCCATCAACGGAGTGATCTCGCTCGTCACCATTATCTCCATCTACCGAGAAGGCGGCATCCTCAAGAGGCTCCGCGCTACGCCGCTGCGCCCGCAGACCATCCTTACCGCCCAGGTGATCGTTAAGCTGATACTCACCGCGGCCACGCTGGCCTTGATGGTGCTGGCCGGCAAACGGTACTATCCGGTTGGCGTTCATGCTCCATTGTTCTCGTTTACGATCGCGCTGTTGATCAGCACTTGGAGCATCCTGTCGATCGGTTTTCTTATTGCCAGCATCGTTCCCACAGCGCGTTTTGCGCAGCTCATCGGCGGTTTCATTATGTACCCGATGGTCGGTTTCTCGGGACTCTTCGTGCCCGTCGAAGCGCTGCCGCCAGTGCTCCACGCGGTGGCCCGAGTGCTGCCGCTAACCTATGCGGTGGCGCTTCTCCAGGGAATCTGGAACGGCGACGCATGGTCGGCGCACGTCGGCGACGTGGCAGCATTGGCAGTAGTTTTTGTGGTTTGCACCGCTCTTTCTGCGAAGGTGTTTCGTTGGGGGTAACCGGAGTTGGCAATCTGGTTCAGTCTCGCGCAAATTGGGCTGCCAGTGCCAGACCAACCCAAACTAAATTTTCACCTGATTAACGCTTACCGGAGAAATGTGAGTTCAGAACCGGGTCAAGATTTCTTGTTGAGGTCCAGTGTCAAGACGAAAGGCGGGGAGAGTGCGGCAGGGGTATGTTTTGGACCGGAGGATCCTTTGTGTCGAGAATGCTGAGCGGATCAACATCACAGGGCGACAATTGTGTCATGCCGGGGAGGGAACCCAAGTCCAAGGCGATATCAGGGACATCCCACATGCTCGTAATCTAGCAGAAAAAGGGGCCCGAGCAGGTGTCGCTCTTTACCCACCCTTCTAGACGAAAGGAGTTAGCCCGCCGCCACTCACGCAAGGCAACTTCGAGTCGTCACCTATCGCGACCCTTGCTGGATGAAAACTCAGTACAAGTGCAGGCGTTCAGTTCTTTGCGGAGTGAGATTACTTGGGAAACGGACCGGCCATGATGGGCCCGGTGAGCATGGGTTCCCAGGTCTGCTTGCAATGGGCACATATTGCTTCGCGCGCAGCGGCGGTACTTGTGCCGGATTGGGTGTCCACGGCGACAGAGTTTTGCTTGTGGCAGTGAGGGCACGTCAGGTCAACCAAGATGTGGAGTGGAGCTAGCTCTGCATCCGCTTGAGCGCGTTGTTCAGGCTGGTGCAGGCCATCTTCGAGAGCCTGCGTTTTCTTGCCCGCCCGTTTTCTGGAGTACAGCACTTCATCGGCTCGTGCCAGCATTTCCTCTGGCCCTTCGCCTATTTCGTACTGCTTCCATCCAGCGGAGAACGTAACTGGAATCCTATGGGCGTGCCAGTCTACCGTCAATGACCCGAGACGTCCCAGCACAAGTCCTAGCTGCTCCGAGGTGCATTCCGGAAGCAGAACAAGAAACTCGTCGCCGCCCAAGCGCACCGCCAAGTCGCCTCCCCGAATCACGTTATTCAGACGGCTGGCAAATTCCTGCAGTACCAGGTCACCGGCGGGATGGCCGTACGTGTCATTGATAAACTTAAAGTTATTCAGGTCCAACGTGAGTATGGTCAGAGGGTGGCCCTTGCGCTCGGAGCGAGCCACTTCAGCGGCCAGGCGCTGCTCCGCAAAGCGCCGGTTATACAGGCCCGTCAACGGATCGATCATTGCAAGATTGCGCAGGAGGTCCGAATGGCCCTGCTTCTCAGCAAGTTGGCGGCGAAGCCTTTTGATGAGAATTGCTTGGGAGATCGCATGAATATTAAAAAGCACGACCAAAGCGATCAAACCAAAAACAACATCGACCATCTTGATCTTGAAGAGGGTGCCGGAGCCGCTGCGTACTGATGGGAGGCTAAAAGCAATGAGGGCAAAGACTAGGAGAATAGCGACAAAAATCGAGTAACCCCGGACCCACCAATCGCGCTTCTCAATTTTCTGAAATTCGTGCGCGAGGTCCTGGTCCCTGGCCTGCACAGATGCCGCTATAGGAGATGTGCGGGGGGCAGTCATGGAGTGGGAATGAGGGGCAACATTCACCCATTTCAGCTAAAGTAGTCTGTCTGAGATTCGGGGTCAAGACAGTTCCACTGGGAGATTACAAGTTGATTATTTGAAAGGCAAAGAGCGGTGAAGGACGAAGCGCCGAGCTGTGGAACCACTAACATTCGTAAAATTAGCTACTTACGAGCACTTTTGCACGTATCGAACAGTTTTATCGGCTTGGTACTCCTGTTCCATTGGCCAGATTGGGACGCGGTGAGAAACTTTCCTTGAGCGAAATATGGTTCCAATCTTCATCCTCGCGTTCGCCGGGTTCGCCCTGGTGAAATTCGGAATCGCCCAGTGGCGCGCGATCTGGATAACGGCTGCCAATCAGCCCCTATCTGAATCGTTGCAGCTGGCAGCCGGAATTGACGGAGCGCACGTCTGCGGCGGTGATTTCAAGACGCTCATGAATTTGTGCAATGAATTGTCCCCAGATTTGAAAAAGAAAAGCCCCTGGCTAAGGGAAGTGTCCGTCTATTACCGTGCGGTTGAGAAACTCGAGCAAGCTTTCCGAATGAAACTCCCGGCCATTTCCAAATGGGCGAAAAGCGAAATGCAGACCTGCTCGCGCTATGTTGCAGTGGTTCTTGACCAAAGTCTTTCGATGAGCCTTGATCGCCAATTCGCCACCCGGGCCGACTGACCGCAACCGGCGCCGCGACAGACTTAAATCTCTCTATTGAGGACAGAGCTATCCGCAAGAGTGAAATGTACAAGCAGGACCGCGGGCGTCTGGAATGAATAATGAACTCGCCAATCGGGCCTAACGCGGACAAGTTCGTACCAGTAGGCAATCATCGGCACTTTCTATCGCGTCCCGAGAAGGCGCCAGAGTTGCAACCCAACATCGAGCACGACGAACGCGATCAGAAAAAGAACGAATAAACGTTGTTTCACGCTCTTGGGGAAGAGCCGAGCGTGCTCGTTCCAACGTTATTAACGGGACGAGTCTTGAGGCCCAGTTTTCCACCCATCCACCGTCGAAACGTAGTTTGGTCGGCAGCGTTCAAGTGATAAAAAGTATCGCGGAAAATCAACGCGAGAGTCACAAGAGCAAACAAGAAGAAAATTAAACCTATCTTGGCATGAAAACTTTGGGTACGAAAACCATTTCCACCATTTGTCGGGAGCAAGTTCGGTATAAACAGATATCTTCACGATTATGGTGTAGCGAGGGGTTTGTAAATAAGACCGATGACTATTCCGATGATAGTCCACTGGACGAAGTAAGCTACAGCCTGTCCCAGAGCGAGTTTCAGCCCGATGTTCAGGTTCACGTAGTTGTGCAGCACAAATGCGCAAACCACGAAAATGCCAACGAGAACGCCGAAGCGCGCACCTTCCGTAGTGCCCGATCCGCCCTGATGTATCATTGCGAAAATTGTGGCGACAACCAGGATCGATATGAAAGTCGCGACGAATCCAATGGGCATAACAGTCATCATTTCTTCCTTAGGTCGGAATACGGCCGGGTACTTGTGGCCTTCATTGATAAGACCTGGCACCAGCCAAAACACTAAGAAACCAAAGGCAAAGGACGCGACCGTACCACCAAGCGCCGCCAGCCCAAGACTTGAATAGTTCATTTGCACTCCTTTACCAATTGCGGATCAAAATCACAGTCGGTTCGGCTGGACTGGTTCGCCCAAACAATGATGATTTTGGTAGGGCGAGATATTGAGACTCCTCTTTCCGTTAGATTTCGAATATTGCTCATTGATATCTGACCTCGGACTCAAATGGAATTTACGCGAGAAAACTCCATGCTTAGCTTATTAACTGGAATCTCCTTTTGCTTCCAAAAACAGCGGCGATTGTATACCCATTTCACTTAGTCGCAATATGTGAAAAGATTTTCATCTGCCACGCCACCGAGTTTCTCAAGAATGCAGTAATGCGAGATGGTTTGACCGATGAGCGAGTCGGTGCCTGACACTTGCCGCACACGTTAGGTTGCGTGCCTGAGACAAGTCAACCTACAGAGGCCGTTTGCCAAGCTGGCTATCAGACTCAAGGACAGGCGTGAGGTAGGTCACTCCGGTATCAGAGATCGCCCTGCAGGCCTCCGCGCGAGAGTGGAATCTTGCGCCTTGCGTTTAGTGGACAGAGATCGAGATGGTTGACGTGGTGCGCCCAAAAGCGTTTGTAGTATAGAGGGTGTATGTGGTTGATTGTGTCGGCGCAACGGTAACACTAGTGCCTCGAACTGCGCCGACTTCGGGGGAGACGACCACATAAGAAGCTCCGCTCGCCTGCCAGGACAGCGTTACCTGAGTGCCCGCGGATACCGACGTGGCGCTTGCGGTGAACGATGTGATCTGCGGGGCGTTCCCCTGTGGAATGCTGGAAGAAATATAGATTTGGCTGGCCGCCAAAACTTCGAAATCGGATGCTTTCACCTGCCCGAGAGCGTGCAGGTCAGTATTGTCCCAGCGATCGTCGGGCGCGCCACTGAGAAACATATTCGATCCGTTGTCCGCCATAATCATTCCATATTTCTTGAGCGCGTTCAGAATCACCTGATTCGTAGCGGAGTATCCAGAAACGTCAAAGCTGGCCTTCAATCGCAAGCGCATTCCCATTGGGGCCGCCAGGGAATTGGTTGAATTTGCCGCCCAGTGAGTGGCCGGGAGAACGAATGCTGCCCGGCTTTGTTGCAAGGTGAAGCGCAAGGCGTGACGAATTTGGCCTGCAGCAATTTCATCGTAACGCACAAGTCCAGGGAATATTGGAAGACCAGCGGAGTCCGCGCTTGTCCATGTGTAAGGACGCTGCTCATTCGAAAGCAGATCCCAGATTGCAGCGGAGCCTGCGTTCCACGAATTTCCGGAGACGTAGGAGCTGAAGAGCTCGTAGAGAAAGCAATTCGAATTGTCAAGAACGAGGACGTGGCGGTCGCCGGCGCCGGGATTCGGATAGCCTTCGACAGGTGCGGTCAGGGCAATGGGCATGGGCCCGGGATCACTTTCACTTCCGTAAGCAGTGAAATTAATCGTTACCGGCGGCTGCTGGGCGCCGACAATGAGATAGGGAATGCCAATCGTCGATCCCAGGTATTGGCCGGCACCGAAATCCGCGTGCATTCCGATGGTACCGCCGATGAAATTGATGATCGCTGTCGAATTGGGATCTACGGCAGCAGACGAAACGTCCGCGTTCCAAAGGCTGTCAGGCGGGAAAGGAACGAAGCCTCCGAGGCTCGCGCCCTGCCCGAGCGACATGGTGCTGCAGTTGGAGGCTTGGGGAGAGCCGGTTATCTGGAGATTGACGGCACTGGACGCGCTGCTGCCTGGGCTTGGATTGTTCACAGTCACGGCGTACAGTCCGGCAGAAAGGGCCGTACCTGTTGCGGTGAGTTGGGTCGACGAGACGAATGTTGTCTGAAGCGGGGTGGTTCCGAAAAGCACTTGCGCGCCGTTTACAAATTTGGTGCCAGTGAGAGTGAGCGTGAAACTGCCTGTGCCTACACTCGCTGGATTGATACCTGTCAGCACAGGTGTTGGATTCAGGAGAGTTACGCTGCTTGAACCGATGGCGGAAGAGTCGGCAGAACTCGTTGCGCGCACCGTAATGATATTCGGATTTGGAAGACTGGCGGGCGCTGTATAGTTGCCGCTCGCGCTGATAGTACCGAGTGTGGACGAGCCGCCGCCGATAATAGACCAAGTGACGGCAGTGTTTGTCGTCCCGGACACGGTGTCGCTGAACTGGAAGGTGTCGCCCGCGCGTATGCTCGCGGTTGGGGGAGACACGACGACACTGATTGAGGATGGCGGAGGCGGTTGATTATTTGTAATGGCAGATCCGGCGCAGCCCGTGAGTGAGAGCGCCAAGAACACGTGCCTGAAACTGAGCAGGTTGCGCATTGCCGTCGGCACTCGACAGTCAACAACTCTACGCATGGTGATAGTTTGTTTGATGGATCTGTCCATGGATACTGGACGGTAGGGCAAAAATGGGTCAATGTTCCGAGAGTAAACCCGCCTAAGTGTAGTGGTTTTGTTTATCGCACGATTAATTTATACAAGCCAATGATCTATGGAGTTTAGCTCCCAACATCATGGCGATCAGTCAGCGAGTTGGCTATGTTCGTCGCGCCAATCACCTCCTGCACCACATTCTCACCGTCATACAAAAGCTCGTCGTGGTTCCCCCTATGGTCCTCGATTCACCGGAAGAGGCTAAACCCCAGTTGACACAATCATAGGTAAGTGTCAGGACCGACGCATTCTTCGGGCGGTGGATTCAGCGAATGCGCCTCCTAGGAATGAGCAGACAGCTAAGACAAGAGATAGACTAACCGCACCACCGCCAATGCGAATGCGCCAGGCCTCAAAAGCGGAAATCAAGAAAGATCCGCTCATCACAAATGCATAGTGCTGCCACCACCGCTTTGTTCCGAAACCCAAACGAGAAATTATTAACGGAACAAATAAAAGCACTAGCGCGAACGCACTCAATAGATAATTAGGATGCGTCAATCGCAGCCTTCACGCTTGTATTTCCTTGGACCATCCTTATAAACGACGCCATGAATATCGAACAAGTTCGATGAATTGAAATGAACCGAACTTCTGCACATCTTAAGAACAGAAACCACGATGCATTACTGCGACTGATATCGGAATTCGCGATCTGTGTCTGTCATTGGGTTTGACTCACGCCCGCGTGTCTGAACACAGAGACTACCGCCACTACTATCCACACGTTCCAGCATTATTCATAAGATCGTTCATTGCGTCACTCAGGTCTTTCGTCATTTTACGGAGACATTTGTTTATCTTGTAAAAATCCCATGCAGACTTCGCTGCCCCTCCAACCTCAGGCAAACTGAAGTCCTTGGGGGCCGGAGAGGCCCTGCCGGTATACTGGGCATGCCGGTATGGGGGTTTGTGCCTCCAGCGGCTTCCCCCCATGACAATACATAATCACCGACACTCTTCTGAAAATCCCGTTGGGGCCCATTAGGATCTTGACAGGCGTCATGACCAAGGGGATCGACAAAACTGATTGGGTTGTTCCCCACGTAGGCGTAGACATTGATTCCACCCCTAAACCCAATTGGGTCTTCAGACATGAATCGGCTTAGTTGCGCGTTATAGTATCTGGCGCGATAAAAATAGAGACCGGTAGCGTCAAGTTCGCGTCCCGTGTAGGCAAAACTGTTCGTGGTGGCCGCACCGGAAGCCGTTGCTTCGCCGAATGGCCCATACGTGTACTGGGTTTCCCACGTACCAGTGGAATCCGTGAGCGCCAGAATGCTGCGCAAAGCATCCGTCACAAAACTATGCGCACCAGCCGAATCTGTGCGCTGAAACACTTCATCTATCCTTCCAGTCAGTGAGTTGGCTGTGTTCGTCTCTCCAATCACCTCCTGAACACATTCGCACCGTCGTACAAGAAGCTCGTCGTGGTTCCCCCCACGGTCTTCGACGTGCGTCGGCCGAAAGCATCGTATTGGAAGTTGGCGCCTGAAAGTGTCGACACTAAATTGTTTCGAGCGTTCCAAGTGTAGCCGTCTGTCCCGTTGCTCGTCATGTTGCCGTTGAGGTCATAGAACAGATTGGCTGTGCCCCACTGGGTTAGCTGATTGTTGGCATTGTATGCTGTCTGGCTCACTGCAAGCGGCAATCCCGTCCGGGCAAGACTGCCGCCCATGGTGTTTCGCCGCCCATCATTGTCGTAAGAATACGTCAAATTGCCCAGCATTGTTTGACCCAGCGAGTATGTCATACCCGTCAGTTGCGACGCGCTGTTATAGCTGTAGCTCGTCACCACGCCGTTGGGTAGAGTTAACGTCGTCCGCCGATTCGCATTGTCGTAGCCAAAAGACACAGTCGTGCTCCCCTGGGTCACCTGCGTCAGCCGGTTAGCGTTATCAAAGCTGTAGTTGACCACGGCATGCCCCGGGACCGTCAAGCTGGCCCTTCGGCCAGCCCCGTCCTGGGTATAGCTGACAGTGCCTTGAGGCGTCGCGTCGGAGATCAGACGGTCCAGCCCGTCGTAGCTACGCGTGATAGTCCCGCCGATCGAGTCCACGGACTGAGTAAGGCGGTTCCCAGCATCGTAAGTATTCGTCACGGTGCTCTCGTATGTCGGGCCAGCCTGCATTCCGAAGCCCGCGAACGTTCTGCGGTTCAAGCCATCGTAGCTAAACACCGCTACCTTACCGCGCCGGTCCGTGAACTGCGTCAGGTTCCCGTTACCGTCGTGCTGATAACTCTCTAGGTTGAGAAGCGCGTCTTTCCTGCTAAGCAAGCGGTCCATATTGTCATGGGTGCGTAAGTGAAGAGACGACCACGCCATCGCTTGGATCGTGAGGCGATGTAAAAACATGG
>QIAN01000417.1 GCA_003225005.1 Acidobacteriota bacterium
TCCGATCAATTCCCTGTTCACTGCCACCTCGTGCGTTCCGGAAGTGAGAAGCAGCTCACTTTCGCAGAGTGATTAACGGCAAAATCATCCCCATATAACAATTCGCCAGATACAGGTCAGCTATCCAGAAGCAATCCAGAGGGACGTGCGGATTAGTACCGGGAAGTCGGCCAGTGTAGAGCTATCCGAGTTGTGGGGTCAAGTTGGGCATATTACGGCCTGCTCCGACAATTGCAGGTTTTCCTCGCTGTCCAGAAGTCCCCTTGGAGGAAGTGAAGGTGATTCGGAAATCTCAGCGAACGTGATCGGGCTCCAACGGGCACCCGTTTGGAAGTAATAGCGGTGGGTGCAGGTGTGGGTGCAACTAGAGAAGGAAAAATGGCTCCCAATTTCTCGTAAGCGACACCAGATAGGGCACTTAGATTTTTGATGATTTCGGCTGTTAACCGAAGGGTTGCTAGTTCGAATCTAGCCCGGGGAGCCATTCTTCTTCCTGAATCAAAATCACTTACGCAACATGTGACGGCAACTCTGTGTGGGTGAAACGGGGTGCACCTTCGGGTTCTGGCGTGCGAATCTCTTATTCAACGTTTTGTAGCCAATAGAAGGCAGGGCACTTAGGTCTTGGCTCTGTGCTTGTCAGTCGAAAAATTCCACTCCAAATTTTCCGCACTGAAATTAAGGTCCCGTTTTTCAACTATTTGAAACTGCGGAGAGCATTCGGTTAACCGCCGAAGGGTTGCTAGGTTGATTACTGGGACTTCGGAAGCCATTGGAAGGAACCAATCGACATTGTACGTGATCTCCCAGAACCCCGTTTCTGGATAGCTTCCGGGTTGCCGACAATACACCCAGGAAGTTATCGTGCGCAGCATTACTCTTGGCGAAGTGTCTGTGCCGGGTCGATGGTCATGACTCGTGCGCCGGGGATGGCGCTTGCGATCGCCGCGACGGTGAGCAAGAAGACGGCCGCACCTGCGAAGGTCACCGGATCAACAGGCGAAATACCGAACAGGAGACCGCTGGTCAATTTCTGCGTGGCCCATGCGCCGAAGAGTCCTATGGCCGCACCAATCGTGGCCATTTCAAGGCCTTGCTTCAATACTAGCCAAAGAACCGTCACGCGGCTGGCGCCGAGAGCAATGCGCACGGCCAGTTCCTGCTTGCGTTGCGTCACCAGAAAAGAAACCACGCCGTAGATTCCGACAACGGCAAGGAGCAGACCGGCTGCCGCAAAGGAAGCCAACAAAATTGTGGTGAAGCGCTGTCCACCGGTCTGCGCTAAGACGAGTTCCTCCATCGTTTGCACCTCGGCGAAAGGCATGTCGGGATCCAACTCATGAAGCTGCCTTCGTATTTCAGGTACGAGCAAGCGCGGCTCCGAAGCAGTGCGAATCACAATATCCTTGAAGCCGTAGTTCACCGCGGGATGCTGAGAGTACAGAACGGTGATCTGCGGCTCGGGCGGGTGCGCAAGTCCAGCGTTCCTAAAATCGCCGACAACGCCAATGATGGTGACCTCTGCGGAGTCCGATATATTCGCGCCGGGGGCGATCTGTAAGAACGGCGGAGGTCCAATATGGATCTGCCGGCCAATGGGATCTTCCGTTGGGAAATAGCGGCTCTTGAACTCTTCACCGATCAGTGCCACGGGGGGACTGGTGGCGCTGTCGGATTCGGCGAAATCTCTGCCTTGAATTAGGGGAATGCCCAGAGTTCTAAGGAAATGTGAATCCGCGACGCCAAACTGCGCTGAGGGAATATCTTGGATGCGCGTGAACGGATGCCCTGGGATATTGAGCATTTGAGTCCATCCGTTATTTGGCGGGTAAACGGTTGTTACGGTCGCGTCGATTATGCCGGGCAATGCGCGTACCCGTGTTGCAAACTCATCGCAGAAGCGCGTGATCGCTCCTGGGTTCGGATAGTGAACACCGGGTACATAGATATGCCCTTTGAGCAGATGGTCCTGACGGATTCCGAGGTGCTGGTGGTCCAAGAGCATAATGCTTCGAACCAACAAGGTTGCTCCCACCAAAAGCATCAAGGACATGGCCATTTCCGTCACGACCAGGAGGTTGCGAACACGTTGCGTGGGCCGACCCGAGGATCCGGACCGCCCGCCCTGTTTCAATGCGTCCACGAGGTTCAGGCGAGTTCCGGTGAGCGCCGGGCCCACACCAAAGAGCAGGCTTGTGGCTAGAGACACCAGGACGGTGAATGCCAACACTCGCCAATCGATTCCTATTGAATCAAGTTGCGACAGATTAGCAGGGTGCATTCTGGTCAAACTGGCAAGTCCAATCTGTGCCAGGGCCAGGCCCACCGCTCCCCCGATCAGCGATAGCAAAAGCGTTTCGGCGAGCAACTGCCGGATGAGTGCTCCTCTACCGGCGCCCAATGCGGCGCGCACGGACAGTTCGCGTTGACGCGCCGAGTTGCGCGCCAAAAGTAAATTCGCCAAGTTTACGCACGCGATCAGCAGGATCAGACTGACTGCTCCCATCAACAGAAAAAGCATCGGTCGCAGTGTTCCCACGCGCGTGTCGGAGAGCCTCTTGACGGCTACGCCGATGCCCTCATCGACCGGATACTCTGCTCCCAGCCGAGCGGCTATGGCCGAGAGATCTGCCTGGGCCTGTTCGAGCGACACGCCAGGTTTCATCCGTGCAAGCGCGAAGTCACCCCGCGCTCCTCTCGAACTCTCCGACAACGCGCTGGAAGGTGCAAAGGGAGTCCAGACCTCAATCGGCCCAACGCGCGCGGATTCCATCCACTCGGGAATCACATCTGGCATTACTGCCACGATGGTGTAGAGCTCGTCATTGATGCGGACTTTCCTTCCCAGGATTGCGCCGTCGCCTGCGAAGCGGTCCTTCCACAGTCGAGCGCATATCGCGGCCACATAATGCTTACCTTCCTGATTCTCATCTTCCGTAAAGAGCCGGCCCATGATGGGCTGTACGTCGAGGACTTCGAAATAGGCCGCGGGGACCAGACCTACTCGCATTTGCTCCGGCTCGGCGGAATTTCCGAAGCTCACGTTTTTCCGCCACGCGTCGTAGGCGACCATCTTCTGGAAACTATGACTGTTTTGCGCAAAGTCTCGCATGTCCAGCACCGACGGTCCGCCGGCCGCGCTCGTCCCGCGGATGGGAATGCCATTTTTCGTGGAGTAGATACGAACAAGTTGGTCCGCCTCGGAGAACGGCAAGGGCCGAAGCATGAGTGCATCAATTGTGCTGAAAATAGCGGTATTGGCGCCGATGCCTAAGGCAAGAGTGAGAACCGCGACTAGCGTGAAAACAGGATTCGTGCGAAGTGATCTGGCAGCGTACTTTACGTCGCGCTGAAATCGTTCCAGCCAACCCAGATTCCAGATTGCGTGCACGTCCTCCTGCACCAAGGTGGTGTTGCCGAAGGCTCGTCGAGCGGCATAGCGTGCCTCTTCAGGCGACAAGCCGGACTCTTGTTGCTCTTCCGCTTCCAGATCGAGATGCGCCTTCAGCTCGCGATCTAGATCCTTTTCCCGATCGCGACGTTCCCGGAATGCCGCGAGCCGCGAGCTGAGCCAATTCCGCACGCTCATGACGGATCTCCCGGAGCCGGCCACATTACCGTCGCCACCGCTGCCGCCAGTTGCTTCCATTTCGATTCTTCGTGCGCAAGCTGTTTTCTGCCCGGCGGCGTTAGCCGGTAGTACTTGAACTCACGATTCCGTTCCTTCGCCATTTCCCACTTCGGGATGATCCAACCCTTGCGCTCCATGCGATGCAGGGCTGGATACAGCGAGCCGTGCTCCACCTGCAGCACGTCCTCCGTAGTACGTTGAATATGTTTTGCGATTTGATGGCCATGAGCGGGGCCGAAGAGGAGCGTGCGCAGAATGAGCATATCGAGCGTGCCTTGCAAGAGTGCGGTCTTTTCGACAGTGTTTCTGGGCTTCATGACAGTAGACATTCTACCTTAAGGATGGTAGACGCACGACCCTCGGTTACGTTAGCCTGACCCGTCTGTCGGCATAAACAGTACGGCAAGTTCTGGGATGACCGGTTGTATCCAGGGCGGTCTAAACAAGAATTAGTCCGCAGAGGGGGACCCGATGAAGCGCACGTGGACGATCATAGGGGCAGGCGACGTGCCGGGCAGCTTCAAATGGTACCAGGCGCTGTTCGGTCAGCCGGCTACCCTTCCTGCCCATGATTACTTTGGGCAAATCCTCGATTCAGATGGAACTGTTTTGCTCTGCCTCCACGAGTGGGGTGCCCACGAGCACCCCTCATTGATCAGCCCCGATCACGGGACACCCGGCAACGGGCTCCTGTTGTTCTTCCGTGTCGATGATTTCGACCTGGCGCTTCAAAGGGCACGCTCTCTCGTCGCTCGGCTCGAAGAGGAGCCACACGTGAATCCGAACACTCAAACCAAGGAGTTCTCGCTCCGAGATCTGGACGGATATTACGTTACGATCAGTGCGCTATCTGCGGCCTGACAAGGCGCTGCAGCTGCCGAGCGGTGGCCGGGGCTTCATGTGGCAGCGCCGCCCGACCTCGCTCCACTCGCCGGACGGCTCTTGCCGTCTGATCACCGATTCCATTAGCTAGAGGCCGAGGCTGGTAAGGAACAGGTCAACCTGTCGTTCGAGCTGGGACCTGTCGTAGCTAAGCAGTGCCGTGCGAAACAGTCCTTGCAGATAGGTGGCGATGATCTGGGCCACACCCTCGGCGTCAAATTCGGATGGCAGTTCACCGGTGTCTTTGGCGGATCTCAAGCGGTTCGAAAACGCGCCGACAAAGGCCGCCATATCCTTCCGAACGAACTTTTGCAGGTCTCGCTCAGCTAGCACGTCCGAGGACACGCTTCTGGCCAGGAGGCAAACGCGCGGGGTCCGTGGATCGTCGAGATCGTCGAGCAAGCTCCTAAAAAGTCCGCGAACACCCTCCTTCGCGGAAGAGGGCGAAAACAATGCCTCACCACGGCGGCGGCCCACCGTGTCGTTGTAGCGCTTGAGGCATTCGAGATAGAGCTGATTCTTGCTTTTCAGGGTGTTGTAGAAAGAGCCTTCCCCGATCCCCATAGCCTTCAACAGGTCGCGCAGAGAAGTCCCTGAATAGCCCTTTTTCCAAAAAACTCGCGTGGCCTTGTCGATCGCCTTGTCGTAATCGAATTCTAGTGCTCTGGCCATGCTTCAGCCCCTCTAAGCTTATTATAGCCGTTTTGTAGCACCCGGTAAAGAATGTTCTTGACACCTGTCAGGCACCCGCTTTATTATCTGTATCAGATGCTACACAAATAGGAGGAGCACGAAATATGAGTAACAATCAGATGGACAGCACGCAGAGAATAAAGGCCATCGATCCGGGAATGGCCAAGGGAAAAGCGAAAGAACTGCTCGATGCAGTGGTGAAGAAATACGGCGGCGCTCCGAACTCTTTCAAAACGATGGCCAATGCGCCAGCCGTACTTCAGGGCTTTCTCGGTCTTTCCGAAACGCTTGAAGGCGGCGTATTGCCGTTCGAGACTCGATACCAAATTGCGATAGCGGTCTCGGAGATCAATGGCTGCGCATATTGCCTTTCCGCTTTTACAGCGATAGGCAAGGGCGCAGGCATGAAGGATGAAACACTTGCGATGTGCCGGATTGCCGGATCGGCCGATCCGAAAATCCACGCGATCCTGAAGTTTGCCGCGGCTATCGTAAGGGAGCGTGGCGCTGTTACGCCTGAAGAGTTCCGAAAGGTGAAATCCGCAGGGTGCTCGGATGAGGAAATACAGGAGATCGTCGCGAACGTTG
>QIAN01000418.1 GCA_003225005.1 Acidobacteriota bacterium
TTCCAGCAAATAGCGTTTGTGGATACCGAGACGGGAGATTACGGAGAGCAACGATTAGAGCACAGTGAGGGAGCAGAAAAGTTTTATCGTGACCTCGCTGCCCAGGGGAAGAAGGTACGAGTGGGAATGGAAGCTAGTGGGCATGCACGCTGGTTTGAGCGACTGCTGGCGGAACTGAACTTCGAGTTGTGGATCGGGGACGCCACCGAGATCGCCAGGAAACGCGAACGCAAGCAGAAGACAGATCGACAGGATGCGCAGCATATTCTGCAGTTGCTGATGGAGAATCGTTTTCCCAAGATCTGGGTACCGAGTGGGGAGAATCGGGATCTTCGGCAACTGTTGTGGCATCGGCATCGCATGGTGCAGATGCGGACCCGGATCATGAATCTGCAGTAGAACATCGAGAAATTGATTGGGCAGCCAGCTGCTGTTCGCAGAGGAGTTCGAAGTAGTAATCATGATCGAGGTTGTGACCGAAGAGATGCATGGGTCGGACCGAGATTCTGACCTGAACTGATTACGAGCGAGCCTTGGTTGGTAGGGCACTTATTTCTACGAGAGCGAAATGGCGCTCATCTCTGAGTGGATGCAGCAGTGTGGAAAAAAAGTGGAAAAAAAGTACTTGACAACGCCGGCATTGTAAGAGACGCCTGTTTATAACGGTTAACCCTTCCCCAACTGCTGTACCCGGATTACACCCGACAGGCTATGCTTAATTGATATGCGAATGCCCCTAATGGTTCTTGGCTTGGTCGTCGCATGCCTAAGCTCCCCGGCTTGTCACCAGGTTTCCGGTGGCAAAGTCAAATCGCCGCCAATCGTTGGGACGTGGTTTGTGAAAATTCCCGAGGCTCCATTTCAGTACCACATGTTCGTTTTCAATTCGGACGGGACTATGCAGCAAGCCAATCCCGACGCGGGAGATCCCAACACCAGCGACAGTAATGGCATGGGCGTGTGGGTGCCGGATGGCGACAGGATTAAAGGGAAGTTCGTCGAGGTCACAGCTGACCGAACGACCCGTCAATTCGTAAGCCGGGGTGAGATTTCTTTCTTCATCAAAGTAAACGACAACGCTCTCAGCGGAACGGCAAGCGCAATCTTCTATGACGTCAAAGGACTACGATTAAGAGGGCCGTTGCCCGCGACACTGGAAGGTCAGCGCGTCGTGCCCTAGCGGCGCATGATGAGTGTAATCGCCTTATAGTGATTCCCGCCGAGAGATTTTGAGGAAGTTATTTCCACAGCCGTTTACCTCGACCAGTTTGTGAATATCTGCGGTTGGGGGATGGGGTGCAGGGGAAGGGGGCTTGCAAATGAATGAAGCTTTGGTCTGAGACATGGAGGCCCCCTTCCCCTGCATCATCTATGTAGAGGCATTCCGACAATTGGATGGGTAAGGTTGTCTCCCGAGGTGAACAGGAGAGCGAATGTTCTGTGGGAGAAGGCGCGGGAGTGTGTAAATAGTTGCGGATGAAGTTTTCTGCTGGCTGCCTACAATGACAGCCAACAGAGGCGTCCCGCTGCTACGAGTTTAATCGCCAAACACGTGACGTTTTTAACCAGAATCTCGAGCAGCGGGACGTGCTTTGCTTCCAGAACGAACACTCAGATGAACGTCTGGAGCAACACCAACAAGAGCCTACTATAAGGGCTTCGCGGGAGCAAAGCCAGCCTCTGCACTAATACGCAAGGAGGTTGAGGAAAAATGGCAAAGGGGAAAATTGATCCGGAGCCCGAGTTCGCCGCCTTTGTAGGTATCGATTGGGCAGATCGCAAGCATGTGTGGTGTCTACAAGCGGCCGGCTCGGCGAAGCGCGAAACCGGTGAGCTGGAGCACAAGGTAGAAGCGGTGGAGGCCTGGGTGGCAGAACTGTGTCAACGATTCGGTCATCGCCCCATCGCAGTAGCCGTGGAACAAGTGAAGGGAGCTCTGGTTTTTCTGCTCAACAAGTATGAGTGCCTGCATATCTTCCCGGTGCCTTCGACGATGACCGCGAAGATGCGCGAGGCGCTGTATCCCTCGGGAGCCAAGGATGACCCGCGGGATGCCGATCTGCTGCTGGATATATTGTGGCAGCATCGGGACAAGCTGCGCCGTTTGTCGCCGGATAACGAAGCCACCCGCCGCGTGCAGAATCTGGTGGAAGAGCGGCGGAAGCTGACGGCGGAAAAGACGGCGCAAGGCAATCGTTTAACCAGCTACTTGAAAATTTATTTCCCGCAGATGGTGGAGTGGTTTGAGAAGCTCGACATGCCGCTGGTGTGTGACTTACTGGAGCGCTGGCCTACGCTGGAAGAGTTGCAAAAGGTATCGACGGAAGAACTGCGGACGTTCTTCCGGCAGCACCACTGCCATCGAGGATTGAGGGAACGTCGCATCCTGGCGATCAGCGGAGCGATTCCGGCGAAGGGGGATCGAGCGGTCATCGAAGCCAAGAGTGCGGTGGTGAAAGTGATCGTGCAACTCATCCGCAGTTTGCTGCAGGGCATTGCGGAGCTAGACGGGAAGATTGAGGAAGTGGCCGCCGAGCATCCGGATTTTTTCATTTTCGAATCGCTGCCGGGAGCGGGTGCGGTGATGGCCCCGCGGCTGTTGGCTGCCTTTGGTTCGCAACGAGATCGTTACCGCTGCGCCGACGAACTGCAGACCTACAGTGGGATCGCGCCGGTGACGGAGCGGAGTGGAAAACGGAAATGGGTGCATTTCCGCTGGGCCTGTCCGAAGTTTCTGCGGCAAAGTTTTCACGAATGGGCCGGTCACTCGATTGTGCAATCGGCGTGGGCTCGGGCCTACTACCAGCAACAACGAGATCGGGGCAGCGACCATCACGCAGCGGTACGAGCGTTGGCTTTCAAATGGATTCGTATCGTATTCCGTTGCTGGAAAGATCGGGTCGCCTATGACGAAAGCAAATACCTGGCGGCACTCGCTAAGCGAGGCTCACCACTGGATAAGCTCGTCGTAGTTGGCATAGGAACCAGCTTGTGAAATCCCTGTGGATCCTGAGTGAACAGCGTCGTCTTGAAGTGCAAAAAACTCTTGACACACTTACTCAGACA
>QIAN01000419.1 GCA_003225005.1 Acidobacteriota bacterium
CTTTCAATCTCTTCGTCGCTGTAGATGTGCGGTGGCTTGCGGCGGTAACGATGCGGGAGAAGTCCTACCGGGGGAATCTCGGTGCGTGGGTCAACGGCGCTATGCCAGATGGCAAAGCGCCGGACCATGCCTAAACGCCCAGCCCAGGTAGCAGGTTGGTCCTTGGCAGGCTGTGTCGCCCAGCGAAGCGCCAGTTCCCTGGTGATATGCGAAGCACCTTCAGCTTGGAGAAACGCCACAAAATTCCGTAACAAACCTTCTGGTTCCCGGAGCCGGAACCCGAGGCTGCGGCGGATGCGGAGGTAGTCCTTCAACGCCTGTTCCAATGGCTTCACTGGGGACCTCCTATAGGCCAGGGGTGAGCCAATGAACGCAGGCCCTCGAAGTCGACCTTGGCGTAAATCTCCGTTGTGTTCGGGGCTCGATGCCGAAGAACTTCTCCGATTTCTCCCATCGTCGCTCCAGAGCGAAGCATGGAAGTCGCCAGGCTGTGGCGAAGAAGGTGGGCTCCCTTGAACTCGGGGTGCAAGTTCGCGCGGTCGAGTGCTCGGCGAACGATCGTGGTCAGTGTCGAGGGACCAGCAAAGCCTCGGCGTGGCGCTTTCGTGCAAACGAATACTCGGCGTGTTCGGCAGGGAGGGCGATCTCGACGCAGGTAGGAGGCCAAGGCTTCGCCTACATCCGCAGGGAGGGGCATCCGGTCGTGAAGCAGCCCCTTGCCCCGAACGAGGATTTCACCGGCTCTCCAATTGATGTCCTCTAGCTGAAGACCGACCACTTCCCCGGCGCGAAGACCCAGACGGGCAAGTAGAAGAAGGATGGCGTAGTCGCGGCGACCGGCCGTTGTGCGGCGGTCGCAGGCCTTAAGCACACGTTTGACTTCCTTTGGAGTCAGGTATTTGGGCACTGTGGACCTTTGCCAATTGGCTACTGTGGGCACCGAGGCGGCCAAGTCGGCTTGGAGTTCTCCTTTCTGAAACAGGAACCGAAAGAAAGAGCGGAAAGCCGTCGTCATCACTTGTGCTCTCTTAACGCGCATGCCGGGTGCGTGGCACAAAACAAAATCGGAAATATCGGAGGCTTTCACTGCTCTCAGAAGAAGCGGGCGGCGGCGGAAGCGCTCCAGGAGAAACTTACGAACGAAAGATTGGTATTCCAGGATCGTGTGGGCGACAAGCCCGCGCTCTATGCGTAAATGTGTTTCGTACCGGTTCAGAATCTGAGCCAGTGGCGATCGGTTGCAAACTAGCTTTCGTGGTGGAACAACCTTGTGCCTTCGCAGATGATCGAGAAACTGCTGGAGGGTCCTTAAATCGCCCCTGTGCACTCGGTGCTCGCGCTCGAGAAATGTCTCCACCAGCGGCTCAGCAAGATCTGCAACTGCGAGTCTGTTTCGTTTCAGCCACTGCCCAAAACTCGTAACCAGCTTCACTTTCACTCGCACTGTCACATGTGCGTAGCCTTGCTCGATCAGTGAGTTTGTGAATCTTTGAAGCTCGGCAACCAGTGGGTCAGGATAAGGTTTGGTTGTTCGCGGTTCTTGAGAGGAACTTTCGATCATGCTTCTCCTCCTTACTGGCTTCACGGCCAGTTCGGAGAAGATAGCCGGATTATGCCGAATTCACTTTGTTAGAGAAGTGCGGAAAGAAGCGCCAAATGGGGATGGTAGAAGAGCTACTCCACCAGACTCGGCATAATCCAGGACTCGGCATGCTGGCGAAAATCATGAAGGCGTGGACCATGGCTCGCCCCCGGTGCTCGCAATCCAGTTCGTTGAGAGAGGGTGTAGAACGTACGCCGAACTCGGCTGGGTTCCAACCGTGTTCCTCGTCTGGATATGAAAAAGGAAGGAGCGGGCCGTCCATCCAGGAGTTGGGCACGATGCGCCGCGTAATCGCAGAGCACTTTCTGGGTCGAGGGATGAATGGGGACGAAACGAGACTTGCCAAACTTCGTACCTCGAACAGCAAGAATGCCCTCTGCTAAGTCCACATCTTCGTATCGCAAGTGGAGAGCCTCACTTATGCGCAGGCCGGTTACAGATAGCAGCCCCAACAGACAGTAATAGGTCTTGCCAGCCATGCCCTGGAGTGACTCCAACTCCAGCGCAGCCTGCAGCAGTTGTTGAATCTCCTCCTCGCTATATAAGTAAGGTCGGACGCGAACAGGGCGGTAAGGCAGTAATCCTGCGGGTGGAACCTCAGTGCGCGGATCGGTTGCGCTCCAGTGGCGAGCGACCCCACGCACGAAACTCAGTCGACGCGCCCATTCGACCGGTTGTACCGAATAACTTTCCTGTGCCCACTGTAGAGCAAGCGCTACGGTAATATGCGATGCGTTTTGTTGTTCTAGGAACGAAACGAACTTCCGCAGCCCAATTGCGGCGTCGTGTAACTTGAATCCCAGGCTGCGGCGCATCTCGATGTAGTCTTGGACGGCGACGCGTAGCGTGCTCATCGTGCACTCTCCGGCCACGGCAACGCCAACGCTCGCAAAGAGGCAAGGTCGACCTTGGCATAGATTGATGTGGTTTGCGGACTTCGGTGTCGCAACAGCTCTCCAATCTCAGACAAAGACGCTCCTTGCCGAAGCATCTCGGAGGCGAGAGTATTGCGAAATTGGTGAGCCCCCTTTCGGGGCGAGTCAATTCCGGCCCGTGCCAAACCCTGTCTGACGACACAAGCTATTGCTTGCGACCCGTGGAAGCCTGTGATCGGTGCCCGTCCACGGAGAAACACATTCCGATGAGCGGCTGGGGGGCGTGCGTTTCTCAGATAGTCGGCGATGGCTTCTCCGACATCACGGGGCAGTGGCAGTTTGCAATGGCGCCCGCCCTTGCCGCGCACTGTAATCAATCCCGCCTGCCAGTCCAAATCTCCCAAAGTAAGCCTGACGACCTCGCTCGCTCGCAATCCCAGTCGCGCGAGTAGCAACAGGATTGCGAAATCCCGTCGGCCGACAGCTGTCTTCCGGTTGCAAGACGTCAACACCCGCTCGCTCTGTCCGCGCGGCAGGGCTCTGGGCACGGTCGATAGTGACCAGTTCGCCACGGAGGGAACACATGCGGCCAGATCGATGCTGACATCTCCGCGATATCGTGCCCAACTCAGAAATGAGCGGAGCGCGGTCGTCATCAGCTGAACGCGTTTGCTTTTTATAGAGGCCGCATGGCGCCGAACAAACCCGGTTACATCAGTGGGACGGAGAAGGGACAGGTTG
>QIAN01000067.1:0-4548 GCA_003225005.1 Acidobacteriota bacterium
GATACAGCTGCCGCTGGAATCCGACTCCATGACCACGGAGTGAGACGTTGAGATGCAGCTATGCGGCGAACTTTGCTGGTGATCGACGACGACCGTGACATTCGACAAGTCGCAAAGACCAGTCTGGAACTGGTCGGCGGATTCCATGTCATCCTGGCGGATTCCGGTCAGCGCGGGCTGACGTTGGCGCACGAAGCGAGACCTGACGCCATCATTCTGGATCTCATGATGCCCGACCTGGATGGCCGCACGACTCTTGCTCATCTCAAGCAGACGCCGGAGATGGCCAGCATACCCGTGATCATGCTGACGGCGAAGGAGCAGGTAAACAGACAAGAACTCGTGGGCCAAGGAGCGGCCGGCGTCCTCGTCAAGCCTTTTGATCCGATGCAATTGCCAGATCAAGTTTGCGAGATACTGGGGTGGCGGTCTTCGAGAAAGGACAAGAACCGGAGTGACGCGGCAGAGGAATGAAGAAAAAGTCCGAGCTGCGCTAGAGAAAGTCTGGCTGAACAGCAGACCTGAAGCGCTTTCCCGGTTGGCAACGCTGGAAGGCTTTCTGGAGGCCTTACGATCAGGAAGAACGAATGAGGAATGTCTGGGAACCGCTCTGTCGGCGGCCCACAGGCTTTCTGGGTCGCTGGGAATGTTCGGACTGAGCGAGGCCTCTTCCTGCGCGGCTGAGATTGAAGCGCTTTTGTGTCAAGAGTCCGTGCCCGACATTACAGTGATGGCAGGACTAGTGCGCCGACTGCGCAACCTCATTGAAGAGACGCACGTCCCGACGAGAACACAGGAGAAGTGCGATTCATGAAGCGTACCGAGAGACCGGACGTGGCGAGAGTGTTGATCGCCGACGACGACCCCATCAAGTCGTGGGTGAAGCGGAAGATGGGAAGATGGCTGCCGAACTTGTCGGGCAAACTAGGCCCGACATCTTGCTTCTGGACCTGCTGATGCCCAACCTTCCCGGGCTGGAGGCGCTGCGAGCGATTACAACCGCTGGCGCGGAAGTTCGAACTATCTTGCTGTGCTCTGCCATCAGCGCCAAGCAGGTATTGGAGGCGTTACAACTCGGTGCACGCGGAGTGGTTCTGAAGAAGAGAGTGGCGGAGTTGCTACCGGCGCTCGATGCGGTGATGAGAGGCCAGTACTGGATCGAAAGTCGAAGCGTTTCCAACGTAGTACAAATCGTGGAACAGCTGGGCGCAGCGAATCTGCAGCCTGCCCAGTCGCAAAGCCGTTTTGGCCTGACTGCCCGCGAAACCGAGATCGTTTCGTTTATTACGCAAGGCTACATGAATCGCGACATTGCCAAGTCACTTTCCATCACCGAGGAGACGGTAAAACGGCATCTAACCAACATCTTCAACAAGGTCGGCATGTCGAACCGCCTCGAACTGGCCTTGTTTGCTATCGAGTACGCGCTCGTTCGAAAGTGAACTTGATTTAGCCCGACCACTTCCACACCACTGGCAACCGTAAACCAGCCTTCACTGTTCTGGCCGCGGCTCGAGTCGTTCAATCCCTCCTGTAGGTATTCCTTTTCAGTTCCACGCACTCCCGTGCGACCAAAGTAGTAGCTGCCTGCTACCCGTGTGGAATTGTCCACGCGGAGTGCGACGTGTGAGATTACGCGGAGAGGATTTTGATCTATGTCACGAACTCCGACAGCAGACGACTGGCAGACAGTCTATCGAGCAGCCATTCTGGAATCGGACCCTGCAAAGGTACCCGGCTTGATCGATCTGGCGTACAAGGTGGTTCAACGCCGGGCGTTTGATCTCTGGTACATGGGAGCGCCGCCAACCAGGGAACGGCACGAACTGGACAATGCGCTTTATTTTCTGGACCTCCTAAGGAAGTTCGGCCCTTTGCTGGAGGAGAGTCCCCGAGTCGGCGATCTGGAACAACGTTCGTCCGGTGAATCTCCCGCGGATGGCTCGAACACCAAGTCCTCGACGACAGAATCGTAGAAGGTGTGCATTATTTGGGAGAAGAACGTGTCCCGTAGAACCAACACATTTGTGCCTTCCGCCTGGACATTGCCGAGCACGCTGGCGCAGATTCTCATTGTCGACAATGACGAAGACGTCCTCGTGAACCTGGAACGAGTCCTGGAGGACCGAGGCTACGCAACGGCGACCGCGATCAACTATGAGCAAGCATTGATGTTGCTTTCGCAGCGTACTTTTGACCTGCTTGTTCTAGACGATTACCTGTCCGACAGAGGTTCAATCCAGGTGGTGGTCGATCTGCGTTGTTCCGACATGGTGCCGTCGCTCGTTGTCGTCACATATCACCGACGTCCGTCGCAAGGGGAGCAAGCTCGGCTCCAGGTGTTAGGGGTGAGCGCGCTGATCAACAAGCTTGCTCATGACGAACTGACGCGGACCGTTCGGGCGATGCTCGAACCTCAAGAGCCGCGGTCTATCCCCGCGTAGGAGCCTGGCCTGACCACTTCCGAAGGGCCCCGCGAAGTCTGCCCGTGAGCAACTCCTCATAAATCTCCACGTCTCTCGACGATCGACTAGTTAGTCCTGAGATCGCTCGTGTTGGTAGAGCAGCCTGCTTGCGCCGGCAGCAACGGACCTCATTCTCCATGGGCTGGAGCAAACAAGCAAAGCATCGCTACGACAAAAGTTGTAAGCCACTGCTACTCACGGGGAATTTCCAGCCGCGGCATTTCCGTCGATACTCGCCATTGTTGACGGGCGAGAAGCCCAAATTCAAAGCGGGAGATATTCCATGAAAAGACTCTTTATGGCAGTAATGGCGATCCTGCTGGCGAGCGTCAGCGCTCTGGCCAGTCACAACCAGCGGGATATCGTCGACACGGCGATCCACAGCGGATCGTTTAACACCTTAACCCAGGCGCTCAAAGCGGCGGACCTCGCCGATAACTTAAAAGGACCGGGACCGTTCACCCTCTTCGCGCCGCCCACGGATGAGGCCTTCCGACAATTGCCTCCGGGCACGCTGGAGGTGCTGATGAAGCCGGAGAACAAAGAGCAACTGCGTTCGATTCTGACCTATCACGTGGTGCCGGAGACCATCACCGCGTCTCAGGCGAGACGGCTGAATTCGGCCGAGACCATCAATGGGCAGGAACTGCGAATCAGTTATCTCAAGGGCGTTATAGGGGTTAACGAAGCTAAGGTTACGCAGCCAGAAGTCGCAGCCAGCAACGGACTGATTCACGTCGTCGACCGTGTGATCCTGCCGCCGGGTACGGTTCCGCAGGTGTCCAAGATTGACGACATGCTGGCCCAGTTCGAAAGCCAAGCCGTCGAGGCCCGTCGCGAAGCTGAGACGCTGGAATCCGGCACTCGGAATTCCTTGAGCTGGCAGAGTCATGCTCACTATCTCGGCACGATGAAAGAGCAAGTGACCGACATGGGCAAGATGTTGGCGAAGCTGGAAGCTTCAAAATCCCAGGCTACGCATTTCCAGGAGAAAGCCATTGAGGCGGCTCGGCCGCATCTGGAAGACATGGCGCAGCGGGTGGGGAACGCTATCAATTGGCTGAACGAGGACCGCAGGAGTCTAACCCGCGCGGACTACAAGGACAATTTGCACGGCCTGTGGGTGAGTTCCGACAGGCTTTACACGGATGTAGACACGATCACCGACTATCACGAGGCTCGCATGCGCCTGAACGATTTGACGCAGGAGCCGATCGCACGCTGATGCGTCGGTCGTGGGAGGAGGGAACAAAAATCTTGAATCAAAGGAGAATGAAATTGAAAACGATCTCGATGCTGATGTTACTGCTTGCGCTGGCCCTGCCGGTCAGCGCACAGCAAAAGAATGAAGGCCGCTACGACCAGCAGATTCAGACCAAAGCCACAGAGGAACTGCGCAAACGCGACAAGTTCAAAGAGGTTGCTGCCACGGTCGAGGACGGCATTGTGACCTTGTCGGGCAACGTGGAACTTCACATCGACAAGGTCGATGCGGAAAAGAAAGTGCGCAAAGTTCAGAAAGTTGATGGCGTGCGAAATCACATCGAGGTCGCCAGCAGCGTTCACGATGAGATTCTGCGCGATCAACTGTCGAACAAGTTGCGCTATGACCGGATCGGATACGGCATTGTGTTCAACAACCTGACGTTGAGTGTCGAAAACGGCGTCGCGACGGTGGGAGGCAAGGTACGGAACTATCCGGACCGCGACTCAGCCATTGCGATCGTGGAAACCACCCCCGGCGTCAAGGATGTCATCGATGAAGTCGATGTGGCACCCACCTCGATCTTCGATGACAGGCTAAGAGTGGCACTAGCCCGTTCTGTGTATGGCCACTCGACGCTCCAGAAGTATGCACTGGATCCGCAAGCACCAATTCGCATCGTGGTCGAGAACGGCAATGTCGAGCTCCACGGTGTTGTCGCGAATAGCCTGGACCGGCAGGTGGCTTACACGCAGGCTAGCTTGGTCCCCGGTGTGTTCAGTGTGAAGAACAACATCATGATTGCGTCGGAAGTGAGCCGGTAAGGCTCAACATAGGCCCCGCCCACACGGGCGGGGCCTTTCTCTAGCCAGGTTGTTT
>QIAN01000067.1:4553-22081 GCA_003225005.1 Acidobacteriota bacterium
CGGAGTTGTTGTCTATATGCACGCCACGTTTCTCCTGCTGCTCGGGTGGATTGCGATTACCCACTGGATGCAATACCACGCCCTCCTTCCACCGCTGCTGGGGGTAAGTTTTACGGTCGCTCTTTTCTTGTCCGTGGTTCTGCACGAGTACGGACACGTTTTCGCTGCACGCCGGTTTGGCATTGCTACGAAGGACATCACGCTCTTGCCGATCGGCGGCATGGCACGGATGGAACGTATACCAGAGAAACCCAACCAAGAGCTGTGGGTGGCACTTGCGGGACCGGCGGTCAATGTCGCCCTGGCCTCTGTGCTGGGAGTGTATCTGTTGCTCACGGGCCACTTCGAACCGGTCCGGCAAATCGGCCTGACGCACGGAATGTTCCTGGAGAGAGTTTTGTTCGCCAACCTGTTCCTTGCGGGCTTCAACCTCATTCCGGCATTTCCCATGGACGGAGGGCGTGTGCTGCGCGCACTTCTGGCCAAACGAATGGAATACAGGGCGGCCACCCGGATAGCAGCCAGCGTGGGTCAGGGTTCGGCTGTAGTCCTTGGGTTTATCGGTTTATTCACGAATCCGTTCCTCGTGTTTGTCGCGTTGTTCGTTTGGATTGGAGCGGCCCAGGAGGCGGCGCTGGTGGAGACGAAATCCGCACTGGGTTCAGTCCTCGCAAAAGAAGCCATGATTCCCGAGTTCAGGACTCTGTCGCCGCGAGATGAGCTTTCGAAAGCAGTGACGCTCGTGCTCGGCGGGTGGCAACAGGACTTTCCCGTAGTGGACCAGGGGCGCGTTGTGGGAATGCTGTTGCGGACGGACATGATCGCGAGCCTGGCCAACGGTGACGTTCGCGCAAATGTTGAGAAGGCGATGCGCCACGATTTTCCTGTCGCTTCCCCAGCAGAGTCCCTGGAGTCGGTGTTCACCCGGTTGCATGAAACTGAAGTCGCTACTGTGCCCATCATCGATAATGGCCGATTGCTTGGACTCGTCACTTTCGGAAACCTGGCCGAGCACATGATGGTGCAAACCGCTTTGACGAAAGCTACCAAGATGATGGGGGGCAGTTCCATCAAAGTCGATCTTCCGGCGCTGACCGGACGTGCCGTCACGTGAAGCTAAGGCCGCATGTGACCTGTAGGAATCGTCTAGTCAATGGCGGTTAGCGATTTATTCATCCATTCCCAGCCAAGAAGTAGCGACAGCGGAATCACGTGGAGGCGTTGATGACGGGAGTATCACTTTTTCCTTTCGCAGAGTATTGGTGGTTTTACGGGGCGTTCGCCTTCTTCATCCTGGGAACGTTGGCGCTGGATTAGGTATCTTTCACCGGCGTGCGCACAAGATCTCGACACGCGAGGCCATTACCTGGAGTGCTGTTTGGACTGCCCTGGCATTCGTCTTTGCTGGCCTTCTTTATGTTTACTGCTTGTGGAAGTTCCCCCACGACCCACGCCTGAGCGGACTGCCGGGCGTCGAAGACGGAAGTCTGGCCTGGCGGACAACCATGGAATTCGTTACGGGTTTTCTCATCGAGAAAGTCCTCGCTTTGGATAACCTGTTCGTGTTTGTCGCCATCTTCCAATTCTTCGCAATCCCAGCGACATATCAGCACCGCGTTCTATTCTTCGGCCTGTTGGGTGCGCTGGTGTTCCGCGTGATCTTTATCGCGTTGGGGGCAGTCCTTCTGAAGTACAAAGTGTTAGTCATCGTTTTCGGCGTTTTGTTGGCCGCAACGGGGGTAAAGATCCTCTTCGCCCGGGAGAAGCCGATCAATCCCGAAGAAAACGTGACGATTCGCCTGCTGCGCAGGCTTCTTCCGGTGACACCACAACCCGAGGGGCAGAGCTTCTTCTATCGTCTTGCGGGAAGGTGGCACGCAACGCCTCTACTGGTCGCGCTGGTATTCATCGAGGCGTCCGACATTCTATTTGCGGCAGACTCGGTGCCGGCGATCTTCGCGGTCACCAGCGAGCCTCTCGTCGTGTTCACTTCGAATGTTTTCGCGATTCTGGGAATGCGGGTCCTCTATTCTCTTCTCGTCTCTGTAGTGTCGAAGTTCAGCCTGCTCAAGTACGCGCTGGGAAGTATTCTCGTGTTCGTGGGTCTAAAGATGATTTGGCTGAACGAAGCGCTCGGCGGCACATTCCCAATTAGTTGGTCACTGGCCATTATCGGTGTCATCCTCGCCACTTTCCTCTTTTTCTCGTTGATGCCGCGCACCCGGAAGGGAATCCAGGCGAAATTGCCCAAATCTGTGTTGTAGCTCTGCTGTTGCCTCCAGGCTCCAGATAATGGAGGTGGTCAAGTCGCCCACGCCCTCTAATCGAAGAACGCACAAACAGGGGTTTGCTAGTGAATCTCGAGGAGTTACCAGATGGAACCCAATCCGATTGTCTTCCGTGATCTGACCTATATATTCCTGGCGGCCATCCTCGGTGGCCTGCTGGCCTGGCGGCTGCGGCTTCCCCTGATCTTAGGCTTTGTGATCGGAGGGATCTGCGTCAGCCCCTTCACCCCCGGGCTGCGCGTCTCCGATGTGCATACGTTCGAAATATTTGCCGAAGTTGGCGTAGTGCTGCTCATGTTTTCCATCGGGGTCGAGTTCTCGATTCCTGAGTTGATGCTGGTGAAGCGGGTTGCGATATTGGGTGGGCCGATCGGAATCCTGCTCATGCTCGGGGCCGCAATTGCATGGGGAAAACTGGTGGGGTGGCGCACAACGGAAAGCCTGGTGATCGGTGGCGCAGTTTCGGTTGCCAGCACCATGGTCATGGCCCGTCTGTTGAGTGACTCGGGGCGACTTGCCACAACCTACGGGCGCGTGATGATCGGTATCACGCTCGTCGAGGATCTGGCAGTCATTTGTATGACGGTCGTCATTCCTGTGTTCGCTAACTCCAAGAATGGTGACTGGATGGCGGCAGCCTGGATACTTGGCAAGGCTCTGCTTTTGCTGATCCCGCTGGTTTTTGCCGCATTCAAAGTGATTCCGCCTCTGTTGCGCCGAGTCAAGCTGACATGCAATTCCGAACTACTATTGCTGGTCGCGATCGCGATCTGCCTTGGTACGGCTGCGCTGGCACAAGCAGCAGGATTTTCGGTAGCGCTGGGCGCATTTCTTGCCGGAGTATCTATCAGCAGCTTGCCGGATCTCCACGATGCGCATACCCAGATAATTCCCCTGCGCGATGCCTTCGTCGCGCTCTTCTTTGTTTCCCTCGGGACTTTGGTCAATCCCACGGTCCTTTTGAACCATCTGCCGCTTCTGGGATCGATGCTACTCCTCATTTTCGTTGGGAAGTTCCTGGTTTGGGCCATGGTCGTTTGGATATTTCGATATCCCTTGCGGACTGCAATCGTGGTAGCGGCCGGGCTGACGCAGATCGGGGAGCTCTCATTTGTGGTCGTGCAAGCGGCCAGATCGTCAGGCTTGGTAGCTGAGGGGGTCTTCAGCACAGTAATTGCCGTATCCCTCGTTTCGATATTGCTAAATGTCTTTCTCACGCGCGGCGCGTTCAAGTGGATAACGAGCTAGATTTGGATCTAGTCGGCGCTGCTTTCGCCATAATAGACAGAGTGGGCTGTTGGCGGGCTTCGCTGCTGGAATCCGTTCCGCCCGCGCTGTTGCAGAATTGATTAAAGAGTCTGGCTGCGATTTGGGGTTCGTTCCAGAGCTAAGAGAGGACGGCGATGGTCCTAGTGTCACCCGCACCTTGCTTGGCGCGAAACCGAGGCGCGATAACCAATTGGTTGTGATTGCCCGGGTCGCCGCAAGGTGAGAGTCACCGTGTCTCCAGGTTGTGAACTCCGCCAAGTGCGGTACAACAGTACGTTCCATGCCGATGCCGAACCTGCGCTGTGTCGTTAAGTTACGATGCGGCCGTTCTTTTCAGTCCGGACTCTTCCGCTGGGCTGTTCACGCTATAGCGTCCGCCGTAAAGCGGCTTCGTTCAAACGCCCTTGTGGGAGGTTCGAGGAAAGTTTCTATAGAACTGACGCTTCTACAAACAGGCGAACGCCACTGCATTTCGGCAGTGGCGTTCATGGTTGCGGGGGGCGGATTTGAACCGCCGACCTTTGGGTTATGCGATCTGACTCACCTTTCGATGAGAGTCGGACTGTACCTTCACCCACGAGGGTTGCTCGCCATCCAGTCTCTACGCCTTCCCCCACTATTCTGGGGGCTTGGTTCGGTATTGCCTTATCACTCGCGCGACGTAGGTTCCACCGACTTTGACGAGTGATCTTCCGGTGCATTGCTGCGCCGGACGCCACAATTCTAACGCTCTTAAGGATATCCAGAGAACGATAGGGGCATCCTAAAGAGCGGGAGGTTATGAGCCCAAAATGATTAGTAATTTCAACAACTTACAAGACGCGGGTGGCCACCTAAAAGCCTTGTAAGAAGCGTTAAGGAGTCGTTATTGGACAGCTAAAGGACAGCTGGCCAAAAGCGCGATTTCTAGTCATCGTATGAGATGCACCATCATTACTTTAGTCGTGCATTTGCGTGTTGTTGGAGCGGCAACGGTCCTGGTTTTTACTCCGCAGGGTCGTAGTTCAGGTTTTGCCCTAGCCATCGCTCGACTTCAGCTACGCTCATCCCCTTGCGTTTGCTGTAGTCGGCGACCTGGTCGCGGTCGATCTTGCCGAGGCTGAAATAGCGCGATTCCGGATGGGCGAAGTAGAGTCCACTCACGCTCGAGCCGGGCCACATCGCAAACGACTCCGTGATCACCATTCCTGTATTAGCCTGGACATCGAGCAGACGCCAGAGCGGACCCTTTTCCGTGTGATCCGGGCACGCTGGATAACCCGCAGCTGGCCTGATACCGCGATATTTCTCTTGAATAAGATCCGCGTTGCTCAAGCCCTCCGCACAACCATAACCCCATTCATCACGCACGCGTTTGTGCAGGCATTCGGCGAAAGCCTCAGCCAGGCGATCGGCGATGGCCTCCGCCATGATCGCGTTGTAGTCGTCGTGCTTGGCCCTGTACGAGTCGCACAGTTCCTTCATGCCGATCCCGCTTGTTACCGCGAACGCACCGATATGATCGGGCAACCCCGTCTCCCTGGGCGCGATGAAGTCGGCGAGAGACCGGCACGGCTCGCTGCCTTCCTTATTCGATTGCTGGCGGAGAAAATGAAAACGTTCAAGCACCCTTTCGCGTTTGTCGTCCGTGTATAACTCGACATCGTCGCCTACGGCGCGGGCGGGAAAGAAGCCGTATACGCCTCGGGCCGTGATCAGTTTCTTCTCAATGATGACATCAAGGAGAGCATTGCCTTCCGTGAAGACCTGGCGCGCCTGCGCACCGTGATCTGCGTGTTCGAAAATACGGGGATAAATTCCTTTGAGTCCCCAGGTGTGGAAGAACGGGCTCCAGTCAATGAATTCGCGCAGCGTCGCCAGCGGAAAGTTGTCTAGCACGCGCACACCGGTAAAAGCGGGTGCGGGCAGATCCTCTGCGCGCCACTCGATCGGAGTTCGTCTTTCGCGAGCAGCCTCAAGCGAGACGACAGTTAACTTCGGCGCCGAGTGGGCCTTGCGGAGCGCCTCGTAGTCGGCGCGATGCTGCTCCACGAATGCAGATTTACCTTCGTCGCTCAGAAGGCTGGTCGTAACGGGCACTGCTCGGCTGGCGTCGAGGATGTGGACGACCGGCTCGCTGTAATGCGGCGCAATCTTAACGGCAGTGTGCGCCCGGCTCGTGGTTGCCCCGCCGATGAGGAGCGGCAACTTGAAGCCTTGACGTTCCATCTCTCGGGCCACATGTACCATCTCGTCGAGAGAAGGAGTGATCAGCCCGCTGAGTCCGATCATGTCTGCCTTTTCCGCCTTGGCGCGTTCGAGGATCTTTTCGCAGGGCACCATCACCCCCATGTCGATGACTTCGTAGTTATTGCAGGCAAGCACGACGCCGACAATATTCTTGCCAATGTCGTGAACGTCACCTTTGACCGTCGCGAGCACGATTTTTCCCTGCGCTTTAACCACTTCGCCAGCAGCAGCCCTAGCTTCCTTCTCGGCTTCCATGGACGGCGTCAGGTGCGCCACAGCCTTCTTCATCACTCGGGCTGACTTGACCACCTGGGGCAAGAACATCTTGCCCGCTCCGAAAAGATCACCCACCACGCTCATGCCCGCCATCAGCGGGCCTTCGATAACCAAAAGAGGGCGGCCCAGCTTGACGCGGGCCTCCTCGGCATCAACCTCGATGTACGTGTCGATTCCCTTGACCAGCGCGTGAGAAAGACGCTCCTCAACCGTGCCGTTGCGCCATTCTTCAGCCTTCTTCTCACTTACCGCCTTGCCGACGCCCTTGAGCTTTTCGCCGTAATCCACCAGTCGCTCGGTGGCATCGGGACGGCGGTTTAGCAGTACGTCCTCGACCAGTGCCTTCAGCTCCGGCTCAATCTCTTCATAGACCTCAAGCATGCCGGCGTTCACGATGCCCATGTCCATGCCGGATGCGATGGCGTGATAAAGAAACGCGGAGTGAATCGCTTCGCGGACCTTGTTATTTCCGCGGAAACTGAATGAGATGTTCGAGACGCCGCCACTCACTTTCGCGTGCGGCAGGTTGGCCTTGATCCAACGCGTGGCGTTGATGTAGTCGACCGCGTAGTTATTGTGCTCCTCCATACCGGTGGCAACGGTGAGGATATTGGGATCGAAGACGATGTCTTCAGGAGGAAACCCGACCTCGTCGACCAGGATGCGATATGCGCGTTCGCAGATACGGATCTTGGCTTCGTAAGTCGCGGCCTGGCCTTGTTCGTCGAAGGCCATCACGACTACCGCCGCGCCATATTTCAGAACCTTCGCTGCATTCTGGCGGAATTTTTCTTCGCCTTCTTTGAGCGAAATCGAATTGACGATGCCCTTGCCCTGCATGCACTTGAGGCCGGCCTCGATGACTTCCCACTTTGAGGAGTCGACCATGAAGGGAACCTTAGCGACTTCGGGCTCACTCCCGAGCAATTGCAGGAAGCGTGTCATCGCTGTGACGCCGTCGATCATGCCCTCGTCCATGCAGATGTCGAGGACGTTCGCACCGTTCTCGACTTGCTGCCGGGCTACGCTTACCGCTCCTTCATATTTGCCTTCCTTGATCAGTCTGGCGAACTTGGGCGAACCGGCGACATTGGTCCGCTCCCCGATCATGATGTAGACACCTGGCTGCTGGGTGAAGGGCTGCGATCCCGAGAGACGAAGCGGCTTTGCCTTCGTAGGCTGGGGGGCGCTTGCGCTGTCTGATTCGCTCACGCGGGGTTCTCGATCTGGCCGGTGTACGATTCTTCAGAGTGTGCCGGGCCCCACTTTCGCGGAGGCTGGCCTTCGAGCGCCTTCGCGATGGCCGCTATGTGCTCGGGAGTATTTCCACAGCAGCCGCCGGCGATGTTGATCAATCCTCCCCGTGCAAAGTCGCCCAGATAACGGGCCATGTCTTGCGGCCCCAGATCGAAACCGGTTTCCGAGAGCGGATTCGGCAGACCGGCATTGGGGTAACACGAGATCGCAACGTCCGCCTTCTCCGAGAGCTCCTCCAGAAACGGATACATCAGATCCGGACCGAGAGAGCAGTTGAGGCCCACCGACAACGGTTTCACGTGCCGCACCGCGTTCCAGAACGCCTCAGTCGTCTGTGCCGAGATCATCGTCTCGCCGCCGCGCCCCACCGCCGCCGAGATCATCACCGGCAGTTCCTTGCCGTCCTTATCGAACACCTCACGGATTGCGACGAGCGCGGCCTTGGCGTTCAGCGAGTCAAAGATTGTCTCGACTAGCAGCAGGTCTGCGCCTCCTGCGATGAGGCCGCGTACCTGCTGAGCGTAAGCGGTCTTGACCTGATCGAACGTGACGACCCGAAAGCCTGGATCGTCGGCATCGGGTGAGTTCGAAAGAGAAACGGTCAGCGGCCCAATCGCTCCCGCTACGAACCGCTGACGCGAGGTTGCGGTTCCAACACGATCGGCCCATTCGCGGCACTGCCGCGCCGATTGCTCGTTGATATCCCACGCCAGGCTGCCGAGAAATGAATCGTCGACGATCTCTTGATAGAACGCGGGATCCTTACGGCCGCCGCGCTCCCGCGGATCGTCAACAAAGAATTCGCTCTGGGTGATGCTGGTTGCCCCGAAAGTGTTTGTCTCGATGATGTCCGCCCCAGCTTCCAGAAACCGGCGATGGATGTCGCCAATCATTTCTGGCTTCGTCAGCGAGAACAGGTCACCATTGTTCAGCAGGCTCTTCGTCGCGTCCTTGAATCGCTCCCCTCGGATATCCGCTTCCGTCATGCCGTAGGTGCGGATGGTCGTGCCCATCGCCCCGTCGATGGTAGCGATTCGATTCTCTAGGATCTTTTCCAGAGGATGCTGGTGGACTTTCTTCATGTCTTTTTGATGACCTTAAGCAGCCTTCGATTCGGCCTTAACTTGGCGACATTTCCCAGAAGTAAGCCTCGTTTATTATAGCGATTGGCAGGATATCCAAGCTCGGAGGCGTGTGGTCACTGAAGTAATCGTGATAGCGTTAAGGTTGTCTTGGGGTCCGAAAGGGCTGACAGAGAAGACCTTCATCCGACAAGGCTTTCCACGGAGAATTGAAAAGAGTGCAATCCACAGCTGTTAGATCTCGCACCAACCGAATGCCCTTCGTCGCGGCGGGCGCGGTCACTGGCATCGGCAGCCTGCCTCCCACGTCGATTACGTCGGCGGTTCGTTCAGTCGCCGAGTTCTCGCCGGAAGTTCCTTTTTGGCCTCAGTTGCCCCAACTCTCGGAACGCGAGAGTATCGTCGGCCAGGGCCTCGGTATCGTCGAAAACCTGATTGAACCTCGTGATGAAGGCTATGGTTATCAGGTGAAAGAAGGCCAGATTGATTCGGTTCTCGAGATTCTTCACCGGAGTAGTGGGGAATTGACATCGGCAAACGCGGCAGGCTTCGGCGCGTTCGAAGAAGCGTTGTCATCGGGTCTCTTTAGCTCTGCAGTGGCCGTCAAGGGGCAGATTGAGGGCCCAATCACGCTGTCGGCATATCTGTTCCACAACGGCCGGCCCTTCCTGGCCGATCCAGCTCTTTTTGCAGCCATCGCATTTCATGTTTCGCAGATCATCAGCTGGCAGATTGATCGCCTAAAAGCAGCTGGCCTGCCTGTCTTGATGTTTGTCGACGAGCCAGCTTTGTGCCTGGACGCACCTGTCGCGAACGCTGTCCCGGAGGAACAGCGGCTCAATGCATTGGCGGCCACGTTGGAGGATGCTCGAATTCGCGGAACCTATGCCGGACTGCACTGCTGCGCAGCACGTCCCTTCGAGCGTATGTGCCGCGTGCAGCCAGACATCATTTCGTTCGATGCCCATGAAGGACTCGACTTGTTCTTTGCGGATTGGCATGCGCTGGACTTCATGCAACAAGGCGGAACGGTTGCCTATGGAATCGTGCCCACCCGGCCAGGAGTGAACGCCGTCGATTCAGCGAGCATCTTCATCCGCTGGCTGAAAGCCGCGTCCCTGGCGGGTGATCCCCAGAAATTCGCCCAGCGCGCGATGATCACCGCGACGTGCGGACTCGGACTGCTCGACACGTCCGCGGTCGCGGAGTCGTTCGGCGTCGCGCATAGCGTCAGCAAACTGATCCGGTCCCTCGCGGGTTCGCCAGAATTGGACGAAGAAGTCGCATTCGGAAACTAGTCTCGATTTCCACAATAACTACAATGTATTGTGTGTGGCACAGGTCGCCCCGCGTTTTTCCGGTAAAACACTGCTCCTTTGTAGCAAGTTGCGTTTCATCGTGGACCATGACCTCGCAGTTGATCTGACGCTGTACCTCCCGGCAGGCACGCTCAGTCCTTACTCCTTAGTTAGGTTTCGATCGACGACCATCGCGTCAGGAAGTTGCTAGGTTGTGCCAACAGAAACACGGAATTTTGGTGACTGCTGATTCGGCGTACGTGCCACTACTTAGTCTTGACCACAAAACATCTTGGGGCGTTCTCTTGCTGCTTTCCCAGCAAACAGTCGTCGTAAAACATCCACCTGAGCTGACTCGATATCCGTCAAGAAATCAAAAGCCCCACTCTAAGTGTCGCAGACTGCGCGATGTTTAGAATGGGGCACCCTCACAAGAATGAGACACTTCGAGTGCTAATTTTCAGACGGCTGTTCGGCGTGGTCGATGACGAGCACCTGCACGGGTTCAGCTTGCGGTTGCAGTTTCAGGCCGAGCTGCTCTTGAAGGGCTGTCAAGAGCGACGGGCCGTTGGAATCGGCGGCAGGTTCCGGAGCAACCAGTTCACCCGATTGCTTTAAATTCTCTTCTTCCGACGGATCGGGTGTCCAGTGAAGGTTGAAGGCGTAATTGCCCTTGAGGCCTGTCTTATCCACGACCGGATGGCTCAGGCGAGCCGATAACTGCGCGGCCAACAATTCCAAGGGAGCGCCTGAGGCAGTAAGTTCGCCACGGCCAAGATGCATCATGCGCGGCTCGTTCGCTGAAGGCTGGAGCTTCGCGCCATTCTCATCGATCACCAGATCGTAAGCCGGGAGAGTCTGAGCCTCGGAGTGTGTCACCAGCTTGAATCGGTTCGCCAGCAAGGACTTCAGCATGGTTTGATCGTCGAAGTTCTTGCCATTGGAAACCTGCTGATGCATGGCGGCAACGAACGAGGGATCGAGTTTGGCCTCGATATCGAATTTCGTTTTGTTAAGGAAGTCGTGAGGACCGGAGATTTGCGCGGCTTGAACGTGGTACGCCAATTGAATGAGCCTTTCCAGAGTGACTCCGTTGGCGACAAAGCTGCCGTCCATGATAGAGATCATCATCTTTGTCCGGTTGTCTCCGTTCGCAATTGCGGAAGGCTTGATCGAGACGGAAGAGTATATCGGCGTTGAAGGGGTTGGAGTTTCAGTCTGCTCCTCAGCGCGGCTGGGCGTGGCATTGAACAAGCCGAAAGTGACGGGAAGAGCAATCGCCAGCGCGGCGGCCACGGTCAGCAGGAGTTTGCGAGCCAAGCCCAGGTTGTGCAAGATGCGATCGTTCATAATATGGACCATCCTTTTCTTAAGATCTGCGCCGGTGACGCCAGAAACACAGGGTAACGGCGACCCCAGACAGAATTCGCAAACTTTTAAAATGCTTTCCGCATAGACTTGACGATCGCTGCCAAAAGCGACGACTTCTTCGTCACACGCGCGCTCGCGTTCTTCGACCAGGCGGGCTCCCAGCCACATGCGCACTCCCTGCAGATCAAGAATTGTTTTAGCGTTCGTCTACGCGCGAAGCTTTCGGCACCGCCGGCAAGGGCTCGCCCGCCAGTCGTTTTTTCACCAGCCCGGCGAGGAAGTCCGCGAAGGGCGCGATATCCTCGCCGACACTCGCTTTTTCGAGAGCGTTCACGTAGGCGTTGCGGTCGGTTACCGGAATGACCGTCCACGGGTATCCGCCCGACGCCATCATCGTGTTCATCAGGAAGCGCCCGACGCGGCCGTTGCCATCCATATAAGGATGGATATAGACGAAGATGAAATGCCCGAGAACCACGCGGACGGCCGGATGCGGCTCTTCGCGCAGCAGGTCGAAGAACGGCGGCATGGCGTCCCTCACAGCTTCCCGGTTCAGCGGCACGTGCATCGACTTGCGGATATAGACCTGGCCGTTGCGGTAGCCCGCGAGATCGGCGGGCTTCAGCAGGCCGACGGTGACGCTCGGCGCGAACAGCTCCCGGTACCACGTGCCGTGGTCCGCGTCCGCGACCTCTCCCGGATTTTCCCCCTTCAGAATTTTGCCGAGGCTTGTCTGCACGGCCTGAAATACCTGCCAATAGCCGCGCGCCGCCATGGCGTTCCGCTGTTCGCGGTCGCCCTCGTCGGCTTCCGGGTTCCACGTGCCGCTGCGCACACGTTCGATAAGAGCGGGAGTGACCCTGTAACCCTCGATCGAAAGCGAATGATAGGCATCGGTGACATAGGCATCGGTGACGCGCTTCAGGTACGCCTCGATATTGCGCGGCGGGCCCGGCGCTTTCGGGAAGCGTTCGATGACCGGCTCACGCATCTTCTGCCAGAGCAGCCGTAGCCTGTTTACGTAAGGAGAGGTTTCGCGGGCCCGAATGACCAGGGACGACTTGTCCGTGAATGGATCGTTTTCCCGCACGGCGTAGCCGGCCGCCGTCATCGTTTTGACGATATCGTCCGCGATGCGGTCGCGGCCGATGTTGCGGAAGGCCCCGGCCAAACGTCCGGCGATCACCGTGCGACCGCCCTCAAGGAGCCGGGCGAGAAGGCCGGAGGCGTCCCGTATCATCGGCAACACCGCGCGGACATCCGTCGTGTTGTTCGAAAAATAGTTGGGGGAGCACGCGATCAGGGCGGATTCCACCGAGAACAGCCGCAGGCCCTCCTCTTCCTTCCGGTCCGCCACGGCCGGCAGCGCGATGCGAAGCTCCAGCAGGGACGTGTCATGCGGGAGTTTGGTGACCTTGTTGCCCGCGCGCGGCGACCGCGCCGCGAGCTGGCCGGGCACGGTCCAGTTGCCGGCATGCAACGAGAGCGATTGTTCCGGCGAAAGGCACCACCGCGCGCCGAAACGCGCTTCCAGATACACGGCACAGAAGCGCCAGAAGGACGCGTACCAGGCCGTGCTCTCGCCCTTCACTTCGTCCGGGCGGCTTGGGATATACCAGCCCTTGATGACTTCCTGCAGGAAACCGTTGCGCAGGAGGCGCTCCCGGTGCGTGCGTGACAGGGCGCGCGCCCGGATCGCCCCCGCCCCTTCCGCGGTCTGGAGGTTCCGCAGGATTTCGAGGGACTGCGCGAGTTTTTTAGGCGGTATGGCCATGGCCGGCTTCCTTTGGGGCTCGTATTTCCATTATCCAATTGCGTTGCGTCTTATTTATACTATTGCGCTGTACGTTTATTATCCTATTGTGTTGTACCATTTTTATCCAATCGAACGGGGCTTCATTCTCGAGCGGCTTTTATCAGTCGCGCAAACGGCAGCCCGAGGCCGAACAGCAGTTCAAGCACGCCATCGACGTGGATCCGAAAAACCCGGCACCCCGCGCCGCCCTGGTTCGCCTGCTAATGCAGGAAGGCAAGAAGGTCGAGACCGAAGCTTTCCTGCGTCAAACCAAGAGAGATCTCTCCGACGACCGGGAAGGTTATCGCATGCTCGGCGACTTCTACTTCGCCACCGGCGATCTCGACAAGGCCACCGCCGAGTACACTTCCCTCTACAGCGATCATCCCAAAGATCTTCAGGTCAAGAAGAACTACATCCAGCTCCTGATTCTCAAGAACCGCCTCGACGAAGCCACCAAACTGGACAACCAGATCCTCAAGGCCAACGCCCACGACGTGGATGCCCTCGTCTACAAGGGTCAGGTGCAACTCCGCAAGAATGATGCCAACGGCGCCATTGACGCGCTGCAGAGTGCGCTCCGCGACGATCCTGACAATGCCGTCGCTCACTACCAATTGGGAACGGCCTTCGCACAGCGGCACAATGACGGCCGCGCAGAGTCGGAGTGGCGCGAGGCTGTTCGCATCCGTCCGGACCTGAGCGACGCGCAGCGCTCCCTGGCTGCCTTGGAGTTGCGCCGCGGCGATGTCGATGCCGTCCGGCAAACCGCGCAGCAGATCATTACCGCTGAGCCTTATTCACCGGACGGCTTTCTTTTGAAAGGCATTGCGGAGATCGCCCGCCAGCATTACAGCGATGCCCAGCAGGACGCCCAGCCATGCAGAGAGCGCCACAGAGTCCTGCTCCCTATATTCAGATGGGCAACATCAGCTTGTCCAGAAACATTATACCGAGGCCGAGAAGTTCTACCAGCAGGCGCTCGATAAGGACCCTTCCTCCGCCGATGGGCTTAGCGGTGTCATTAATACCTACTTCGCGCAGAAGCAGTTTGACAAGGCGATCGCCGCGGCCAACGCTCAAATCGCGAAGTCACCCAACAACAGCAACTTCTACGATCTGTTGGGAACCGCGCTCTTCAACGGCAAGAAAGACTTGCCCGGCGCCGAAGCCGCCCTGCGCAAGACCATCGAACTCGACAAGAGCAACGTCGACGCCCTCGAGAAACTGGGCAAGGTGCAGGTCCAGGAGGGCTCCGCGGATCAAGCTCTCGCTCTCTACCTGCAGTTCATCAAGGGCAATCCGCGAGAGGTTACTTTCTACATTCTCTCCGGCGAACTCTATGAAGCGAAGAAAGACTGGAATCAGGCCAAAGCCATGTACCAGCAGGCGCTCAGCATTTCACCCGATCATCCCCTCGCTTCCAATAATGTCGCCTACGTGATCCTCGAGCAGGGTGGGAACGTCGACGTTGCCATGGGCATGGCGCAAACCGCGCGCCGTGGTATGCCCGACTTGTCCGCCGCCGCCGACACTCTCGGTTGGGCCTACTATCAGAAAGGCATCTACCAGTCCGCTATCAAACAGTTTCAAAATGACTTCACCACGGAGTTTCTCATTTCCCCAATCTCAAGTCTGGTCAGGAAAGCTCGGTTTTGGCATGCGTCCCAACAGCGCGAACACTCCGCCGAGTACAGAAAAAAGGCCCGAATCCAATCACCTACTTCAGGTCGTAGCCAAACGAAACGATGAGTTACTCACGGCATCCGTCCCCGTTTGATTCATCAATCAAGTAAGGGGCGATGTTTTGGCGATCTGCGCGGACGCGGCGCACCTGCAACACCCGACCAACGCCAGGGCTGGCCGAGCGGCGGCCCGTTTTGCACGGTCTGCGTCAGGGGTTGCGCCGGGGTACGAGAGAGGCGGTTGGTGAGCTTCATGCAGTCTGGGTATCGGATTATCAGTGATATGAGTCATATTTCATTGCTTCTTTCCCGAGGAGGCCCAGAACAGCGGGCTTCGGTGCCACTGTTCATGTCCTCGATAAATACAGCATAGGGCTGGAAAGAGTGGTTCGGCTGGTCCGGACTGCAACAGTGCTGACAACGAAGGTAACTAAAATCGGCAGCTCGTGTTGTTGTTTCGGGTTAACACACGCGGAGGTTACAAGGAGGCGGCTATCGGCCCACATTCGCACGCCGTACAAATCAGGCGCTCAAAGTGGTCCAATGTGATCAGACATCCGTCCTTCGCCACTTCTATCCTTGAACCAGACAAGATTTGACGATCAGGGAGAAAACTGATGAATCCGAGTACGAAGGATGAGATTGAAGGCAGTGTTCATGAACTGGAAGGCAAAGCCAAAGAGACGGCCGGCAAAGTGACGAACCGTCCTCACTTACAGGCCGAAGGCAACGCCGAAAAAAGCGCCGGCAAAGTTGAGAAAAAGATCGGGCAGATCGAAAAAGTGTTCGAGAAGTAAATTGTGTGGGCTCCGGTCTGCAGCATGTTCGTGCATTTTGGGACACCTATATGCAGCACCGTTTCCCGCGCAGTACTGCTGGAACGAGACGACGGACTGCACATATAAACCCAGGGCCCGTTTCTCAACCGCGAGGGGAGCATGTATGAGAGTCCGACTATTCGGTCAATTGCCAGCAGAATTCCGCCAACAACAATACTCAGATCCGTTTGTTGCCAGCAAGTGGCGTCTGCCCTGGTGCGTTATTTGAGGTCCAGATCTCTACTCCAGTCGGTAACGACTGTGATCGGGAGGGTTTCGTTGCGTACAATTGCGAGAATTCTTTGGCCATCCTCGTTGAGAGCATATTGGTGTCGACTCATCCGATCGCCGAAATGCGGATTAAAAAGCGGTTCTGGCTTTTCCGCCTGGAAGCTAGGCAAAAGTTTCACCTTTACAGACATCAACTTTCCGTCGGGAGCTTCGTACATTAATTCCTTCCCATCGCGCCGCCATTTGGGATCGTGTCCACCATTGCTCGAAATCTGCCACTTGATATCCGACGCGGGAAAGGGCCGAGCGTAAACCTCCTGTCTTCCAGACTCGTCCGACACGTACGCTACAAAGTGTCCATCTCGCGAAAATTGCCCGAATTCCTCGGAAAATTCTGTTTGCAGGAATACATGGGGGGTCCGATCTCCAGTCAACGGCAGAACCCACAAGTCAGCCTTCGTTTTCGGGTCCAGCGCGTGAAACAGGATGTATCTCCCATCGGGAGACCAGTCGTTTGGCCATTTCCACAACTCGGACTTAAACAGGAGCTCTTCTGTCTGAGCGCCAGCAGAACTCTTGATGAACAAATTGCCCGGACTACCGCCACTCCTGGCAACATCTCGGCTGGAGTCAAACAAGATTCTGCTTCCGTCTGGCGACCAGACCGGAAAATATTCCCAGGCAGGATTGAATGTTAATCTAGAGCTGATACCGCGTTTCAGGTCGATTAGCCAAACCGCTCCTGCCTATAACCACACCAGCCATCACCCGTTTCTTTCGGAACGTGAAGTCTTCCTGTCAGGAAGTACGCCATGATTCTCATCCACCGACAATCCGTTGCCTCCGGTGACTGATGCCAAAGGTGCGCTCCTGTCGCGGCCATTAGAAGACGAGGATCCGGTTCTATTGAGGGAAGCAACTTATCCCACGTTTCCCTGGCAGGAAGACTGTCGAACAATCGGAGTGTTGCCAACGCGGAAGCGGAGTCGCTTCGCGAGATCAGAAATGCGATTAATTCCTCCCTGAGCGACTCGTCCAACTTCGAAATTCCTGTGAGCGTGACATCAGAAAGCAGATCTTTCTTGGGGTGCTCAAAGATGAAATCCAAGAATCTGCGGAACTGGCCGAGCGCCAGATCTCGAGAAACTGAAGTGCGGATTAAGGCCGCCCACAACATCTCAGGTAATCGCTCATCCATCCACGATGAGGGTTTCATCTGTGGTAGTTTGGCAAAGGGCGGTAAAAGTTCGTTGCCAATTCGCGTATGACCGCTTAGGGGAGTGCGGCTCTTGCCGCTACCGCGAGGTTTCTGCTGCTTTGACTTGCTCTTGTTACGCCTGCTCATTTCGCATCCAACCCACTACTAATCTTGCTCCAAGGTTGAGTTTGATTTCTGGTACCGCAATCACTATTGTCACATTTTGGCCAAGGCTAATGTTTTAGGGAGTTCCTGTTGGCGGCATGCCTGGCGCGGGGGGCGCGCGCGAGGCTCTAACCGAGAGGGACACTTTCACCAGCTGCCATTAGCTGCCATGAAAGCGTTAGCGTCGAAGTCTTTGGCGTTTTTCGATGATTCGTCCATTTCGCGGACCTTCTCATAGCCCAGGAATTTGATCACCTCGTGCAAGCGTAAACAAGGGCCAGAAAACGTTGGACGTTTCAGCTCGTCAAACACTTTCTTTCTGCGACTCTCCGAGGCAACAATGAACAGCGGATAGTTTGAATTCGGTGCCTCCGCCCGGAGATCGGACAGCCTGAGAATCCCGGAGTAGACGGAAGTAGAATGCTCAATCTCGAACGCGGACTTTATCGAGTACAGTCCAAATTTCCAGACTACGTCGATGTTCTCGACGCTCCGGGGTACGTCTACCGTGTGGTGGAATTCATTCAGCACGAAGTCTCGGAACTGGTGGCCTTCGTATTGTTTGG
>QIAN01000067.1:22303-23682 GCA_003225005.1 Acidobacteriota bacterium
CTCGTTCACAATGAAATACATCAGTTCCCACGTGCCACCAGCCTCGTTTTCCTTCCAGAAATATCGGGCTAGATCCTTGTTCCTCACTTTGGCAGCAATCTCACCTGCGAAACGGACGCGACCACTGTTGTAGATGAGGACGACATCTCCGGCGGTCATCTTCTCCCACCGCGATTCATTCATCGGTCCGGGGACGGCTCCCCACACGATAAAGTTCGAACCGTGGTAAATCTTTTCCAATTTGTCGATCTCTTGGGACGGAAGAACTCCTCGGACTTCCTCCAGGGTCCTCTTCCGCTGGATCGTGTCCTCGAAGTGTCTCTCAGCGGCGGTATTCCCTCCCGCCACCACGAGAAAGACCTTCCTTAGATTTCCATGTGGCATTCGTGACATGATACGGCGAGTCCGTCAGATTTTAGGAAAGAAAATTGAGTTACACTGGTCGTACTTCCCCGATGGAGGCACTATGAAGCGGCCCCTTTCGGTTCTGTTCCTCGTACCTGTTCTTCTTGCTCAGTTCTTGGTTGCTCAATCGCAACCAGCGCCTCAATCGCACAACAACGCTTCGTCTAGTCTCAGCACTCAAAGCGCCCATCACCCGAAACCAAACTGTACGGACAATGGCACTTACATGAACAGGAAGGGGCAGACCGTCAAAAGGCCTGAGACCTGTTACGCCGCCCCACAGGGATCGACTGCCCAATGCCGAGACGGGACGTACAGCTTCAGCAGAAGCAGACGGGGTACTTGCTCACACCACGGAGGCGTAGCGAAGTGGCTGTCACGATTGAGCCATTCTCAAGCTACACACGCTCGGGTCAGCCTCCGGAGCTCGCACCAAGCTTTACGATGCACTGGTTGACACAGAAATACTTCTCTTCAGCCGAGCGCAAATAGCCGCCGAGAAAGCAACGAAAACTCGATGCCAAAGTTCTCACAAGCTTTTGGAATGAGGTCTGGCTAATCTGATCCATGATTCTCGCCGACTGAACCCGCCCGACAGGCTTCTTAGGACTTGCAGAAATGGCATAATCACTCCATGAAGCAAGTTCCAAAGAAGCGGTTTTCAGTTGGCCGCGTCGGCTGGTCGGTATGGGCATGCGCCCTGCAACAGTGCAATCCGTCGCCGGGGCACACCTAACACTAACAGTTGCGGTAGGCGGACGTGATTTGACTGGGGCAAACCACGAGTGCTATCATGGCCGTGTTAATTACCATGGCCGTGTTACCTATCCTGGCCATGGTAGCGAACCTAGTTTATGCCGGCACATCAGCAAAATCGTGGGGCGGAGTTTGTTACTCTCCTGGCCAAAGCGCTTCAGAAGGCGGGGTGGCACATAGAGCAGCAACCGGTGTCCGCAGACGGTGGCGCTGACATC
>QIAN01000070.1 GCA_003225005.1 Acidobacteriota bacterium
ATATTGGTCGGTTCTTGGCAGGCAATAACAGCGGTTAAAGCATCGAGATGCGAACTACGGCAACAAAAGAGAAAAGAAGGAATATGCAAGACCCGGACACTATGCGACTGCCGGGTTCCGGACCCTGCTCGTCCATAACATCCATTTTTGCGCCGCAAAGTAGCTAGGACCTGGGCGCGCGCCCATCTTTTTCACTTCGGCCCGAAGGGGCTAATACCACCGTTTGGTGGCCGCCGGTCTGTCTTGTTCATAATTATCACTACAATTTGCATAGGACTGCGAACTCGATAGTCAATCGGGGTTGCTCGGAAAGCAAATGCTCCAAGCCAGCAACTTGAGTTGCATGGCGAATCACGGCAGCCTCTCCGGGAGTCTCGGTGCTAAGACTGGCAAAAAAAAGTATGACGGCTTTTTCCGTCGGCTTGGCTCTTACAGCCGCGGTATTATTAACGCCGTCAACCGTGGTGGCCCAAGAGGATGCAGACCAAACTCCTCTTGGCGACGTGGCCCGCAGTTTCCGCAAGAAACCATCCGTTTCCCAGACGGTCATTGATAACGATAACTTCTCGAAGTTGATGGAGGAAGCGGAGAGCCACCGTCTGTCCGTTGCTTCGCTTCTTTCTTCCGTGAACCCCGGAGAAAAGAGCTTTCAAGTTTCCGCCCCCGATGTGACCTGCAGCCTGTCGTTCAGCGCAAATGCCAGTTCGTTGCTCTCCAGTCCGTACGTGCTCAAAGATCTGCCACTCGCGGAACTGATCAAACTGGATGGGCCGGCCACGATTGATGGCGACTCACTCGAACTTTCTGTTTACAACGGCACCGAATGGAACGTGCACGAGCTCACCATCGGCCTCACGATCGTGAAGCGCAAGGATCCTTCTGAGGCGTCTTATTACGGTTCGGCCCACTTGGTTCCGGCTGTGGGGAAACTCGGTCAAACGGTTGAAACACCGGTCGAAAAACGCTCCGACGTAACTGTCCTCTACAAGATTAAAGGCGAGGCCGCGCCTTTCACCACAACTGTCTTCCGCACGCCTTTGGATACTACGCTAGCTTCTAACCAGGAATGGCATTGGGCCATCGTGCGAGCCAAGGGAACCCCATCGGAGGATCCGGCACAATCGGGACCGCCGCCCGCGCAAGCTGCTCCGGACACTCCCTCGGCGCCATCTCAGCCTCTACCCTCCGCGCAATCCCAGTTCGGTCCGCAACCGTCAGCTCACTAGACCCTGAATCCTGGACTCAGCTTTCAAATGAGTCGGACAGCTGGGGATCACAGCCCAGGCATCTCAGCACGACATGTTAAACTGAGGTTATTCCCGACATGATTCCCAACAAGGATCAGCAATGAAATTCGGTGTAATCATTTTCCCCGGTTCCAATTGCGATCACGACGCATACTGGACGGTTCAGCAGGTTGCCAAGCAAACCGTCACCTTCCTGTGGCATGAATCACACGATTTGGAGAATTGTGATGTCATTATTGTCCCCGGAGGTTTTGCCTACGGCGACTATCTGCGGACTGGCGCCATCGCCAAGCTCTCGCCGGTAATGCAGTCGGTGCGCCGGTTCGCCGGCGGCGGGGGGTTGGTACTGGGAATCTGTAACGGATTCCAGATTCTGTGCGAGTCGGGGTTGCTGCCCGGAGCTTTGATGCGCAACGTGGGTTTGAAATACGTTTGCAAACCGGTGCATGTGCGCGTGGAGAATGCGGATACCCCGTTCACGAACGCGTGCCGCAAGGGCGAAGTTCTTAGCATTCCCATCGGTCACATGGAGGGCAACTATTTCTGCGATGGGGAGACGTTGGAGGAACTAAATCGTCATAACCGCGTCGTGTTTCGTTATTCGACGCCATCCGGAGACATTACGCAGACTGCCAATCCTAACGGTTCGCTGGACAACATCGCCGGGATCTTGAGCCCTGGCGGTAATATTGTGGGGATGATGCCGCATCCCGAACGCTCAGCCGAGCCGGAACTCGGGTGTACGGACGGTTTTAAAGTGTTCCAGTCAGTTGTGGGTGCGATGTCGGCGAAGTAGGGCCACATTTAGAGCCGGCCTTGCCGCGGAAGCAAAACTTGCTGCCGAGAGAAAAATTAGGAAACCTCCGAAGCCTTCCAGGAATTTAAACCGGCACACCACCGGAGGTCCCGGAGGTCTCGATTGTCGGTGGCTGCCTTCGACTTCATGCTATAATTCGGCTTCGCCTGCGTGCTTACCGAGGCAATCCTTTGATCTCCTCTATGGGCGAATCCTGCGCTATCCAAGATCATTAGATACGAGGTCTATCCATGTCTGGCCATTCAAAATGGGCCACAATCAAGCATAAAAAGGGCGCGCTAGACGCCAAGCGTGGGAAGATTTTCACCCGCCTGATCAAAGAAATCAGCATCGCCGCGAAAAATGGCGGCGGCGATCCTGACTCCAACCCGCGTCTGCGTGGCGCCATCGTTGCGGCCAAGGCGGAGAATATGCCCGCCGATAACATCAAGCGGGCCATCCAGCGCGGCACGGGCGAGCTTCCCGGCGCCACTTACGAGGAGTTCTCTCTGGAGGGCTACGGCCCGGGCGGGGTCGCGGTTCTGCTTGACATCAATACGGACAACCGCAACCGTACCGTGAGCGAGATCCGTCATGTCTTCGGCAAAAACGGGGGCAACATGGCGGACGCAGGTGCCGTCTCCTGGATGTTCCACAAGAAGGGTGACATTGTCATTCCTAAATCCGCGGCCAAGGAAGATGATCTGATGAACATCGTGCTTGAGGCCGGCGGCGAGGATCTGAATGATGATGGGGAGAACTGGGAAATCATCACCGCGCCGTCTGCCTATGAAGCCGTGCTGGAAGCGGTGAAGAAAGCCGGGATCGAACCAGCTTCTTCTAGCGTTGCCATGATTCCTCAAAACTACGTCAAGGTGGAAGGCGCTGCCGCGAACACCATGATCCGTCTGATGGAAGCGCTCGAGGAACACGACGACGTGCAAAACGTGCACTCTAATTTCGATATCGACCAGAAGCTTCTGGAAGAGGTTGCTGGCTGATTTGTTATTGCGGAATGGGACGAAAAAAAGCCGCCTGTCGGGCGGCTTTTGCATGATCGATGGATGGCTCGGGCCTTCTGGGACTGACAAAAAAAGGTTTTTAACACGCACGGCGGTAAATTCTGTGGAAAACCGGGAAAGTATCCTCGTAAGTGATTTATTCGCAGACGCTTTAGCACTTTGCACTGGAGCGGGTGCTGGCACTTTAGTGGCCCGTCGGCCTGGAGCGGAACGCGGGTGATGGTTGGCAAAGGGAACGACTTTTTGAAACTCAGACTCGACAAACTTCTCGTCGAGCGCGGATTGGTGTTGTCGCGCGAACGCGCGCAGGCGCTGATCCTCGCCGGCAAGGTGTTGGTCAACGACCAGAAGATTGCGAAGGTTGGCACGGCGGTTGACGCCGGTTCAGAGATCCGCTTGCTCGGCGAAAGCCCCAAGTATGTCAGTCGAGGTGGACTGAAACTTGAACGCGCCCTTGAGCACTGGCATCTTGAAGTTGCTGGCAAAGTTTGCCTGGACGTCGGTGCATCGACTGGGGGCTTCACCGATTGTCTGCTTCAACACGGCGCAGCGCATGTGATCGCGGTGGACACGGGGTACGGTCAAATGGATTTTCATTTGCGTCAGGATCCCCGGGTTCGTCTGCTAGAGAAAACGAATGCGCGCTATCTTCGCCGCGAAGACCTCGGCGAATTTGTGGATCTCATCGTGATGGACGTCTCGTTCATTTCCGCCACCCTGATTCTGCCTGCCCTGCTCGATGCTGCCCTTCCTGAGACATTCGAGGGACGACATGGCCGACCATTCGTTGTCCTGGTAAAGCCACAATTCGAAGTGGGTCGCGCGTTAGTGGGGAAAGGAGGTATTGTGCGCGATGAAGCTGCCCAGCTGGCTGCGGTCGAAAAGGTTCGGCAAACACTGTTGAATCTGGGCTGCCAGACGACCCAGTCCATCGAATCCCCAATTCTTGGAGCGGAAGGCAATCGGGAATTTTTGTTGTGCGGAGTTTTCTAAGGTTCACACACTGGTTGTCCCATCAACCCAGAAGCGGTGCCGCAAACTGAGTTTCACTGCTTTGCCCCGTAATCCTGGGATCTGGTTTGGTGAAGGCTTTTGCTCCAGATTCTGTACAATTCATGTTTCGCCCATGCCAACGCAATCGGATCGTCCAAAATCTGCGGCCATTGTTTCCAAGCCCGGCCGCCCTGAGGTCGCGCGCATATTGCCCGGCGTGATGGAGTGGTTCCGCGCTCACAATTACCAAATGGTCGTGGACCCGCAAACTGCCGAGTATGCCAAGGGCCAGGAAGTGGTTCCGCGCTCCCAAATGTCGTCGCGGCCATTGGATCTGGTCGTGGTGCTCGGGGGCGACGGAACATTTTTGTCGGCGGCGCGGTCTATGGCCGCAACCGACGTTCCCCTACTCGGTGTCAATCTCGGCTCCCTTGGATTCCTCACCGAGGTGCCCCTGCCCGCTCTATATCCCACCCTGGAGGCGATCTTCCACGGACAAGGGACTATCGAGTCGCGTTCTCTCATTCAGTGCACTTTGTTCCGCGGGCCAGAAAATCTGGGAAGCTATCAGGTTCTGAACGACGTCGTGCTGAACAAGACCGCGATGGCTCGCCTTAACAACTACGATCTTTCAGTCGATAAGGTATTTGTTTCCAGCTATCGGGCCGATGGCATGATCGTTGCCACACCCACCGGTTCTACTGCCTACTCGCTTTCGGCTGGAGGTCCGGTACTGATGCCCACGGTCGACGCGTTCGTGATTACGCCAGTGTCTCCTCACTCGCTGACCCATCGCCCCCTGGTAGTGCCCGATTCCGCGGAGATCGAAATTGTGCTCAAAGGCAACGCGGAGGAGGAGGCCTATCTCAGTCTGGATGGCCAGCCTGGCGTAGCTTTGCGGGATGGCGACCGCGTCCGTTGCGGCCGGTCGGCACACAAGGTCAACCTGTTCCGGACCGGTACGGATTTCTTTGAAGTGCTGCGCACCAAGCTAAAGTGGGGAGAAAATAATCCGATTTGAATCGAGTCCTTCCGCCGGAACGCAATTGCACCTCCCGCGGAACGGTGATCCACCTAACGGTGGCCGACAAAGGAAAAGATCTTGCGAATCGAACGGCTTTTTGCCGTATTCATCATCGCCATCGCAGCGGTTGCGCAATCTAAGCCTGCTGCTGATCTCATCATTACCCATGCCAAGGTCTGGAGCGTGGATCAAGCCCATCCCTCTGCGCAGGCTGTGGCGGTGCTCGGCGATCGCATCGTGGCGGTCGGTTCCGCTGCCGACGTCGATGCTTGGCGCGGTCCTCATACCCACGTTCTGAATGCCGGCGGCAAGTTGCTGCTACCCGGCTTCAATGACGCTCACGTTCATTTTGTTATGGGTGGGGAGCAGCTGGAGAGCGTCCAGCTCAATGATGCTACGTCGCCGGAAGAATTCGCGGGTCGTATTGCTGAGCGTGCGGGCAAAACCTCGAAAGAAGAATGGATCCGCGGCGGCAACTGGGATGAAACCAAGTGGAATCCCGCCACGCTGCCGACCAAAGAACTGATCGACAAGCTCACTCCAAACACTGCCGTGTTCGTCGTGCGCTACGACGGGCACATGGGCTTGGCCAATTCCGTGGCCCTGCGGCTGGCCGGAATCACCGCCCAAACACCCGACCCGCCGGGAGGCGTCATTGTTCGAGATGCCCAAGGCAATCCCACAGGCATACTGAAAGATGCAGCGACGGAGTATGTCAACCGAGTGATTCCGCCGATGTCGCATGAGCAGCGCCTGCGGACGATCCGCCATGCGCTTGCTCACGCAGCCTCACTCGGTGTCACCAGCATCGCAGACATGAATGACGAATATAGCGATAGTTACGCCGACATCGAGGCCTATTCGGAATTGCTTGAACAAGGTGAGCTGACAGCACGAGTCTATGTTGCCCCTTCGATCAGCGACTGGCCGGATCAGGCGAAGATCGGCTTGCGGCATGCGTTCGGCTCTTCTTATCTAAGGGTTGGAGCATTGAAGGGATTCGCCGATGGATCGCTGGGCTCGCGCACCGCGTATTTTTTTGAGCCTTTCGACGATGATCCCTCGAATCGCGGCTTATTGCGGGCCCAGATGCAGCCGCTTTCGGCCATGCGCGAGCGCATGATGAGGGCCGACGCCTCCGGCCTGCAGGTCTCGATGCACGCGATTGGCGACCAGGCAATTTCCATGGTGCTGGATTTGTACTCTGAAGTCGAAAAATCCCACGGTGCCGGCGACCGTCGCTTCCGCATCGAGCATGCTCAGCACATGGCGGCCAAGGATTTCGATCGCTTCCGACAACTCCACGTGATCGCCTCAGTCCAGCCGACCCATGCCATTGACGACGGGCGCTGGGCCGAGACCCGCATTGGCCATGATCGCGCCAGTCGCACCTATGCCTTCCGAACTTTTCTAAACCACGGTGTGCGTCTCGCCTTTGGCACCGATTGGGAGGTGGCTCCACTCGATCCCATGTTAACCATCTACGCTGCTGTCACTCGCGCTACGTTGGACGGTAAGCGACCGGGCGGCTGGTTTCCAGAGCAAAAGTTGACCGTACCGGAGGCGGTCGAGGCCTACACCATGGGTTCTGCCTACGCGGAATTTCAAGACAAAGAGAAAGGATCCATCACGCCCGGCAAGCTCGCCGACATGGTCCTCGTCAGCGACGATCTTTTCACGATCGCACCCGCGAAGATTCGTGAGGTAAAGGTCCTTAAGACGATCGTGGGAGGAAAAATCGTTTTCGGTCAAAGCCCATGAATTGACAACCAGCGCGCAACGCGCCTCCGGCATCTCGATCAGCGCTCATCCCGCAGCAAGTCGGCCACTTTTTCTCGGCGACGGATTACTTTGGCTGATTTTCCCGAAACCAGTAGCTCCGCTGGGCGAGGCCGCGTGTTGTAATTCGAGGCCAGCGCCATTCCATAAGCGCCAGCATCCAGAATCGCCAGCAACTCACCTTCTTCGACCCTTGGCAGCTCGCGGTCGCGAGCAAAAAAGTCCCCTGATTCGCAGACGGGACCAACCACGTCAACCGCTTCGAATTTGACCGAAGAGTCCTCACCTCGCCGCACCGGCACAATCTCATGATGCGCACCATAGAGGGCAGGCCGAAGTAGGTCGTTCATCGCGGCGTCAACCACCACGAAGCGCTTGCCGTCGTTGGTTTTGCGATACAGCACTCGCGTGACCAGCGCACCCGCAGGCCCCACGATGGAGCGTCCCGGCTCCAGCAGCACATGCACATTCAGTCCCCGGAGCGGTCGAGTAATCGCCTTCGAATAGTCCGAGGCATAATCAGAAAAATTCATTGCCGCCCCATTTTCGTAGGGAATGCCCAGTCCGCCACCCGGGTCAACGTAATTCACTTCATGCCCGTCGGCGCGCAGCGCGCCGACCAGCACCGCCACGCGTGCCATGGCCTCGGCAAAGGGCGCAACTTCGGTGATTTGCGAACCAATGTGAACGCTAACCCCGGTCACTTGGAGGTAGCGCACGGCTGATGCCTTCGCGTACAGGGTGCGTGCTTCTCGAATGGGGACCCCAAACTTGTGTTTCCGAAGCCCAGTCGAAATATATGGGTGAGTGTCGGCCGCCACGTCCGGATTCACGCGCAAAGCCAGCGGGGCGCTCGTCCGCAACCGGGCAGCACATTCCGCTAACGTCCACAATTCAGATTCGCTCTCCACATTGAACAGAAGGATGCCGGCCTTCAGAGCCGCGGTTATTTCGTCGCGCGTCTTCCCCACACCCGAGAAAACAACCTTCTTCGCTGCCCGGCGCTCTGCCACCAGAACCCGCTCCAACTCTCCGCCCGAGACTACGTCGAACCCGGACCCTCCCTTGGCCAGCAAGCGCAAGATATTCAGATTTGAGTTTGCCTTAACCGAATAGCAGATGGTGTGCGGCACGTGGCGGAAGGCTCGATCAAACGCGTCAAACCGCTCGCTGATCACCGATGCCGAGTAAACATAGAGCGGAGTTCCATAGTGTTCCGCAAGTTTGGTTATGGCGATGTCATCGCAGAAAAGGAACAGGCCCGCGCTTCGCCGGAGAAGGCCCTTCTTCTCCTCGCGATAGACAAATCCGGGCGGACGCCCCGCCCCGGTGATCGGACTCCGACGCGTCATTTTCGTTTTGGGGCAGCCCGGGAGGCACCACTTTTCACTTTTATGGCGACCACGGTCTGGTCGTCGAAGGTCTCCATCCCCGCCGAGTGGTCGGCTACCGCTTTGAACAGGGAATCGACGACGCAATCGGCCGACTTGGCGGCGCACTCTCCCACAATTTGTTCAACGCGTCCCCGTCCGAACAATTCGCCATTGCGGTTGCGGGCGTCCAGGATGCCGTCGCTGAAAAATACAAACATATCGCCGGGCTTCATGCGGAAGCGGAACTCATCGTAGTCGGTCTCATCGAACAGACCCAATGGCAGTCCGGTAGCTTCGATCACTTCATTTTTTCCACCGTGCACATATATGGGACGAGGAAGACCTGAGTTGGCCACGGTCAACGTCCGGTTCTCGTCATCCCACACGGCGTAAATGAGAGACACAAACTGTGCTTCAATGCGCCGTTCGGCCAGCGACATGTTGACCGCGGCAAGCATTTCCGCGGGCAGCGGCTCGATGGGAGCATGGGAACGCAAGATGCCACTGACCAGCGCCGCATAGATAGCCGCCGGCGCGCCCTTCCCGCTGACGTCGCCCACTACAATCCCCATCCGTGAAAGTGAATAGGGAATGAAATCGTAGAGATCCCCGCCGATGGCCCGCGCCGGTACAAACTTCGCCGCGACGTCCAGGTGAGCCAGCTCGGGCTGGGCCTGCGGCAAGAGCGCAACCTGTAACTCCCGCGCCAACGCCAAATCCCGTTCCAGTCGCCGTTCTTGACGTGCGACTTCTTCGTACAAGCGCGCGTTTTCCAGCGCAATTGCCACCTGCGCCGCCAGGGTCGTGATGGTGCGCTGATGCTCCTCGGTAAAAAATCCCCGGCGTGTGTGTTCCAGATCGAGCACTCCAATCACTTTGTCCTTGTAGATCAGCGGCACGGCCAATTCCGATCGCGTCTCCGGATTCGCCTCGATGTAGCGAGGATCTTTTTTCACATCCGGCACCAGCACCGCCTGCTTTGATTCCGCCGCCTGCCCGACGATGCCGCGGCCCAGCGGCACCTCGTGCTTAAGATGAATATTTTCGCGGAAGCGCAGCGAAAACCGGTGTTGCAGCTTCTCCCCAGAAGCATCCAGCAGCAGAATGCTGAACATCTGGTAATCAATCAGCCGGCGCAGCAGTTCCGCGATTCGGTTTAGCAACTCGTCCAGATTCAGAATCGACGACAACTCGCAGGCGATTTCATTGAGCAGCGTTAGAATGCGCGCCTGCCGCGTAGTGCGCGTATAAAGCTGCGCATTTTCAATTCCAGCCGCGATGCGCGAAGCCACTAGCGTGAGCAAGCGGCTATGTTCTTCGGTAAAATAGCCCGGCTCCCGGGCCTCCAGGTCGATGACCCCGATCACGCGGTTTTTGCTGACGAGCGGTACGGCCAATTCCGCCCGAACGTTCGGAATGGCGGCAATGTAGGCCGGATCGGCAGTCACGTCATCCACCAGCACGGCCTGTCGCAACTGTGCGGCCCGCCCGGTGACTCCCTCGCCCACTTTGATCCGCCGCTCCGCGAACTCCGGAGGATACCCAACCTGGAAACGGAACCGCAGCTCCTGGGTCTTCTCGTTCAGCAAAAGAATCGCGAAAATCTCGTAGTCAATGACTTTGCGCACGACTTCCGAGACCCGACGCAGGGTGGTATCGAGATCGAGCGACGTAGACAGCACATCGGCCACTTCGAGCAGCAGCGGCTCAATCGGCAATTGACGTTCCGGTTTACTAAGAACTGATTCCATCGTGTATGTCTATGATAACAGTCGCGGCGGATAGCTTTTGCTCGCTGGGACGACGCACGGTCGCTGTTCGTGGGTGATCTGAGTCTCTCGCCGAAACTATTTCTTCGGCACGACCACCCTCGGGACGACGCAGATGTCCGCCAGGTTGCGATAGCGCTCGGCGTAATCCAATCCGTAGCCGACCACGAACTCATCCGGAATCTTGAAGCCCACGTAATCACCTTCGATGGGCATTTTCCGGCGTGAGGGCTTGTCCAGAAGTGCGGCGACCTTGAGCGCTCGAGGCTGATGACCGAGCAAGAGCTTCTTTAGATAGGTGAGAGTCATCCCCGTGTCCAGTATGTCTTCCACGAGAATTACGTTCTTGTCGCGCATCGACTGGTCCACGTCTTTCGTCAATCGAACCTCGCCAGTCGAATCCCATCCGCTCCTGAGTTCGTCGGACGGGCTCGGACGATTTCCGTAACTGGAGACGCCAATAAAATCGAACGTCGAGTCCAGTTTGACCTGCCGCGCCAGGTCGGCTAGAAAAATCGCAGCGCCTTTCAATACGCCCACAAAAATTACCGACTGGCCGGCAAAATCGCGGGTAATGTCGGCGCCCAACTGCCCCACTCGTTCCGCAATCTTCTCGCGCTGAATCAGCACTTTGAGATCATTCATGGCGTTTCATATTAAACTAGGTAGGAAACCAGCAATAAATGAAATTCAGCATTCCGCAGCCAGCCACCTGGCCGGCTGCGGGGACCCGCTGGACGGGGCGGGGGCTGAATGCTCGGGGGTGAACGGTGAATGACAGAAGGAAGCTAGACGGTTAGATCATGAATCTTAAAGGCGTCAAACTTACGTGGCTGGGCCACGCCACATTCCGCATGGAGACCTCAGCCGGCAAAATCGTCATTATCGATCCATGGATTATGCACAATCCGAAGTGTCCGGAGTCGGAAAAGAAAGTCAAGAAAGTCGACGTACTGTTGTGTACGCATGGCCACCTCGACCACATCGGCGACGCAGTGGAAATCATCAAACAGCACCAACCTCTGGTGGTGGGCATGCCGGAGCTTTGTGGTTGGCTCGAAACCAAAGGGGCCAAGAACGTTTCAGGCATGAATAAGGGAGGCACGCAAACCGTTGGCGACGTCAGAGTCACGATGGTTCATGCCCATCATTCCAGCAGCGCGGAAGATGGCGGACAGATCATCTACACCGGCCAGCCTTGCGGCTACGTGATCGAGTTCGCGAACGGCGTAAAGATCTATCACGCGGGCGACACAAATGTTTTTGGCGACATGGCAATCATTCGCGATCTCTACGCACCGGATGTCGCCCTGCTGCCGATCGGCGACCACTACACGATGTCGCCTCGCGAGGCGGCCTATGCCTGCAATTTGCTGAAGCCGAAGGCGGTCGTTCCCATGCACTTTGGAACTTTTCCCCTGCTGACGGGGACGCCGGCTGAACTGAAAAAGCTCGTGTCCGGAGTTGAAGTGGTAGAAATGAAGCCCGGAGAAACCATTTCTTAAGGCATGAGTTTAATTTTCGGGAACCGTGGAGGAGGCGAATTGCCACAGAAGACCCCGACCAAGCCCAAGTGGCGCCATGAAGACGTTACGGCTCCGGCGGTGGACGATTATCTCTACTCCATGTTGCCGCCGCGCGATGAGGTGCTGGCCGAAATGGAAGACTACGCCACCAAGCACACTGTCCCCATAGTCGGCCCCGCTGTGGCGCGCGTGTTGCAGCAGCTCGCGATGATGATCAAGGCGAAGCACGTGTTCGAGATGGGATCAGCCATCGGATACTCGACGATCTGGTGGGCGCGCGCGGTGGGCGACGGCGGCCGCGTTACTTACACCGATGGGGACGCCCAGAACGCCGAGCGCGCCCGCCGCTACTTCGCCCGGGCCGGAGTCGCCCACCGCATCGACATCCGCATCGGCGATGCCCTGGAGCTACTCTCCGAGCAGAGGCAGGAGTTCGACATCATCTTCTGCGACGTCGACAAAGAAGACTATCCTCGCGCCTTTCGCCTGGTTGCGCCTCGTCTGCGCCAGGGCGGTCTTTTCATAACCGACAACGTTTTATGGAGCGGCCGTGTCGTCGAAGAAAATCCGTCAGATGCCAGGACGAAAGCTGTTCAGGAATTCAACCGCCTGGTCTACAAGTCGTCAGAGTTGTTCACTACGATTCTTCCCATTCGCGATGGGGTGGCCGTCGCGCTGAAACTGTAGCGCGGCCGGCCCGCGGCATCGAATACGCATAAGGAAGCATGAAACTTTCGGAATGGAAAACTCCTTTCTAGGGGTGATTTAACGGAATTGGAGGCCAGTCGAGGAGGCAGTAAGGGGGAATGCGCCGTTCGGGGAAACGTTCTTCACCTGCGGGAAGCTCGGTCAGGCGGCAGGGAGGCAATGCGGAGCGCTTCGAAGCTGTTCCAGCTGAGTGCCGAAAATGCAGACCGCAAACATCGTGTTCGCCAGCGCGATCAGATCGATTTGACGGGAATCGCCAGCAGGTCCTCCACCAGCCCGACCTCTTTTTGCAGGAACGGTTCGGCGTAAGTAATGCCGCCGAGCATACCGTAGAAACGCGCCATGGCATCCACGCGCTTGCGAATTTCATCGTGAGCCGGGAACAGGTCCTTACCCGCCTCCTGATCGCTGAATTGCGATTTGTAAGCCATGATGGACGCAAACTTCCCCTCAAACTGGTCGCTGATATCCACTACAAACGTTGGCCGCACGTCGTAGTACAGCGTGGCATAGAGAATCTTGAAAGGCCGATGCCGCGCCGACGACTTAGCTTTACCTGCGCCGAGATTGGGTTGGCTGTTCGCTGACCGCGGAGAGCCGAGAGCTAACTTCGCCAGCCCCGCCAGAAAACATGCCTCGTACCCGAGCACCGAAGCCGTGTAGTGGTCAGGATGACGTCCTTTCCAGTAGGGAAGGATCACGACTCGTGGCCGCGTCTGGCGAATCACCCGGGCAATTTTGAGCCGGTTCTCCCAGGTGTTCTCCACACGCCCGTCAGGGATGTCAAGCGCATGTCGCCAGCTGGCGCGCAAGATCTTCGCCGCTTCGGTTGCTTCACGCGCTCGGTCTTCCGCGGTACCGCGGGTACCCATCTCTCCCTGTGTGAGGTCGAGAATCCCCGTGTGCTGGCCACGCTGGGCCATCTTCAGTAGCGTGCCCCCACAAGTCTGCTCTACGTCATCGCGGTGCGCAGCAATAGCCAGAACATCGAGGGAAGAAGTAGTCATTTCAATTTTGACGCATCGAGCCGCCAGGACGTCATTTCTTTCGTTCGACCAGAAACCGTGCCAGTTCCTTTAGCGTCTCCGCCCGATCCGCAAACCCATCCAGTTCCGCAAACGCTGTGCTCACCAACTCGTCGGCTTTGCGCAACGATTCATCGACTCCGAACAGCGCTGGATAAGTCGCCTTCTTCGCCGCCGTGTCCTTGCCCGCAGTCTTTCCCAGTTGCTCCGATGTCTGAGTGACGTCGAGAACGTCATCCACAATCTGAAAGGCGAGACCGATCGACTGTCCAAACGTTTCGAGATGTACCACGGCATCATCTTTTCCGCCTGCGTAGAGCCCGCCGCTTACCAGGCTGGCAGCAATCAGCGCCCCCGTCTTCGAGCGATGGATATACTCCAACATGACCGCATTGGGGGCGGTGCGCTCGGCTTCGAGATCAACCACCTGGCCGCCAATCATCCCATCCACCGTGCCAGTGCCGCGGGCGATCTCCTCAACAATCCGTACCCGCGCTTCAGCAGGACACTTTAGCTTTGCCAACACCTCGTAGGCTCGCGTTTGCAGCGCATCTCCAGCCAGGATCGCAAGAGCCTCCCCAAACACTTTATGGCAAGTGGGTCGACCGCGGCGCAGGTCATCGTTATCGAGCGCGGGAAGGTCGTCATGAATCAGCGAGTAAGTGTGCAGCAGTTCCACGGCCGCACCCAGCTCGTCGATACCAGCAGGCAAGGAACCCGCTACCATTCGCCCCGCCTCCATGCACAGCACTGGCCGTAGCCGCTTGCCTCCAGCGAAGACGCTGTGGCGCATGGCTTTGTGAATCGATACCGGATCCCGTGTCTCCAGTGGCAACAGCCGGTCCAGGGCCGCATCAGCCGCGGCGCGCCCCTGTTCGAGAGTTTCGCTGAGCATGAAGCAGTGAGTATAACAACGAAGCCTATTCCGGGCGGAAATTCACCGGAGATTGATGTGGAGGTCTAACGCGCGAACTGTTCCCCGTGCAGCATTGGCGAAACAAGACCAACACTGCTATTCAGTCGCTTGTTTTTCATAGCTTTGCCGAGAAAACACCAACCGCCACTTTAGACCGGAGAAAAGCGCGCCCGCGACGCACGATTCCATATCCTGAGTTTCTCTTCCGGAGATCGATTGCCGGGCGGAGATCGATTGCCGGCTTAGGCAGCGGCGTCCCGCCCCACTGCCAAGTTCCGCAACACTGAGCTCAACACGTTCTTCATATCGTAGGTTGGGCAGACATCGCTGGCGCCTGCATCCAGGGCCGCTGTCCACAATTCTTCATCGGGTAGGCGGTGAGTGCAAACAATGGGAAGCAATGGGTACTGTTGACGCAGGGTCTTCACATCGGCCAGATGAGCCAGTTCGATATCCAAAATCACAGCCGCGGGACGATCAGTCACGACCGCCTCTCGCAGTTCCTGCTGAGAACCGCTCATGCGGACGAAATGAAAGTGGCTCCGCAGTATTCCGGCCAGAGACTGGGCTACATCGGTATCGTGTTGCAGGATGGCAATGCTTGAGTTTTCCATACATCTCCCGATCTTCAACCGTCGTAAACGGCCGACCAGGCTGCGGCCGCGATCTCTGGGAAACCGCGATATCGCAGACGTGACAACTTACGAGCGGCAACAGTCAGAATCAGCGCCTACCTGCGGGCAGAGACTTTCTCTGTCATCGGCTCGAACGGCTCAGCTTGAAGCTTCCCGTTTTGCTTCAGCAGGATTTCCACTTTGCCTTCCGCCTGTTCTAACTCCTTGCGGCAGGCGGAGGAGAGCTGCATACCTTCCTCGAACAACGTTAGAGACTTTTCGAGGGGCACCTCTCCCTTTTCCAGTTCCTGAACAATCTTTTCCAGACGCTGCAGGCATTCTTCAAACTTGGCCAACGGGATTTGCTCCTGCTGTCATTGTATGCAATTTTGTGCATACCGTGTCCAGTGAATTCTGCGCAAAACTTTTCGATAGGTTGCAGCAAATTTCCGAGATGGGAAAATCACACTGACGCCGGGCTGTTCGTCCCCAGCGCTTCTAGCACGTCCACGGCCAGATTATAGCGACCCTGGGGTGCGCTGATCTGGGCCCCCTGCACCATCTGACGGACGGAGGTCAGCATTTCTCGCGCGATGGCGACACCCTCAGCCCGGGCGGCCTCTGGATTCTGCGCGGCGGCCATACGCTGAAGAATGGAATCTGGCACTGAAACCCTAAGCTCATTCTTCATGAACTCAGCGTTCCGCACACTGACCAGGGGCCAGATTCCGGCGACCACGGGAACACGGCAATGCTCGATCCGACCGAGAAAGGTTTCTAACAGGTTGATGTCGAATACAGGCTGAGTAACCGCGTATTCCGCCCCGGCCTCGACTTTGTACTCGAAGCGGCGGATCTCCTCGTCCAAGTCGGTCAGCCCCGGGTTTGCTCCTACGCCCAGGACGAAGCCGGTGCCAGTGCCGATCGGATTCCCGCCGATATCCAGTCCGAGGTTCAGGTTGTGAACAATATTCACCAGGCCGATGGCATCAACATCGAACACCGCCGTGGCATCGGGATAGTTGCCCATTTTCGGTGGATCGCCGGTGATGCAGATAAGGTTCCTGATTCCCACCGCCGCCGCTCCCAGCAGATCGCTCTGGATGCACAATACGTTTCGGTCACGGCACGTGTAGTGCAAGATCGCTTGCATGCCCACTTCCTGCTGGATCAGGAGCGAGAGCGCCTGGTTGCTGATGCGCGCGGACGCCCGCGGACTATCGGGGATGTTGACCCCGTCCACTCCCACGGACTTAAGGAATCGCGCCCCTTCGATTTCCTTGTTAATATCGATTCCCTTCGGGGGGACAATTTCCACCATGGTGACGAACTCACCGCGAGCGAGCTTTGCGCCCAGAGGCGAGCGTTCTTCCAAGCGAAGTGCGGGAATCGCCTTGGGCGCGGCCGCCGCTCCAACGACACGCGCGGAAGCAACTTTTCCTCGTGCTTCACCCACACGCAGGGCCGCTTTCATGACCCGGATGTGTTCTGGAGTTGTTCCACAACAACCGCCCACGATCCTCGCCCCTGCCGCCACAAACTTTCGCGCATAACTCGCCATGTATTCGGGCGAACACAGATAAATGTTCCGGCCGTCGACCGAACGGGGAATGCCTGCGTTCGGTTGAGCTGACAGGGGCAGGGAAGTCAATGTCCGTACTCGTTCTATGACATCGAGCATGGCCACCGGACCTACGCTGCAGTTGCAACCAATCACGTCGGCGCCCCATTCCATCAGCTTCGGGACAAACGTCCCCGGGTCAGAACCGTCCAGGCAATTACCGTCTTCGTCAATCGTGACTTGGGCGACCAGGGGCAGCTTCACGTTCACGTCATGCGCCGCGAGCATGGCCTGATGGATCTCTTCCAGGTAGCCGAAGGTTTCAAGAATAAGAAGATCCACACCTCCTTCAACCAAGGCCGCGATTTGCTGGCGGAAAGCCTCGCGGGCTTCTTCGAAAGAGGTTTTGCCCAAGGGTTCGATTCTTGTTCCCAGCGGGCCAACTGATCCCGCTACCCACACATCGAAGCTTTTAGCGGTTTCGTGGGCAAGACGAGCTCCCGCCACGTTGATGTCGCGCGCTTTATCCGCCAAGCTATGTCTGGCCAGGCGAAAGGAATTGGCTCCGAAAGTATTGGTTTCAATGATTTCGGCTCCAGCCTGAAGATAATCATGGTGGACGCTGCGAATCAGCTCGGGCTGAGACAGATTCAGTTCATCGTACGAGCGGTTGATAAAGATGCCTTTGGCGTAGAGCAAGGTCCCCATGGCACCATCGCAGAGAACCGCGGACTGCTTGATTCGGGCGAGAAGGTCAGCCGCCATAAGCAATGAGAATACAAGATAAGAGTGGCATATTGCATCCGTCACCCTCGAGAGTCAGCTTGTGGAGAGAGCCTCGCAAGATTTCTTGGAAGCGCCCTCCCGTCCGCGAGCACCGGATATCGGTCTGCTATAATCCCCAATTTCGCACTTAAATCTAGGTTTTTCATATCTTTCGGAGCCCCACGTTTGAAGCGAGCCCTGCTTGCATCTTGCGGTCTCATAGGGTTGAGTTTGAGCTTGATCTCTTGTGGTTCGTCGAGTTCCTCAATCCAACCACCCAGCCGGCTGAGCACCCGAGTCCTGGTTTCGCAGGGCGTTTCATCGCCCACCGCTTCTCCCGGCCTCTTGATGGTCAATGGCGCGAAGGACACACCGGCACGCGTGTCCGAAATTAGAGCCGGGACGAGTCCATCCTTCATGGCGCTGTCGCCCACCAAGGCGACGTTGCTCGTCTATGATTCCAGTAACAACAGCAACAGCGTGCAGGTGGTGAATACCCGTACGGAATCCTCAACAGGAAAAGTCCAGCTCACTGGTCCCAGTTCCAGCATGGTGATACCCGTCACCACAAGCATCGGTTACGCCGCTGTGGCTTCAGCCCAAATGACCGGGTTCTCGCCGGGAGCCATCGAGGTCATGAATCTTTCTAGTGGAGCAATTTCGACCATCATCGGAGTACCCAACGCCCAGACGGTTGTCGCCAACGCGAATGGCAGCCAGCTGTTAGTCTTCAGTCATGACCTGGATACGGTCAGCATGGTTTCTCCGCTGCTCGCAGCGCCCCCGGTTGACACCGGCTGTGACCTGCAACCGAGCACCACATGCACCGTCGTAAACGGTTTCGACCGTCCGGTCTATGGATTTTTCGCCAGCGACGGCAGCACCGTTTACATCTTGAATTGCGGCCAGGAGTGCGGTGGTACGGGAACGGCTGGCAAGGGCGCGAGCATACAAGTGCTGCACCTGACTTCTCCGCCTACCGTAGATAGCCCAGTACCTCTCGATGGCGCGACCATGGGTTTCCTGAGCGGTTCCACTCTTTACGTCGCCGGCACCTCTGCTTCAAACAACAGCTGCGCGGGCCAGACGACGGCTGCCACGACCTGCGGACGCCTCACCGTCGTCGCACTGGCATCGACCCCCACCGTAACTGGTACCGTTGTTATCCCTGACGGCTACCACGACCACATGGACATGAGCTCTAACCGGCAACTCTTCATCGGCTCCCACAGCTGCACTGACATCGGCAATGTCAACAATCCCAGCGGAGAAGTGCGCGGTTGTCTGGCGATTTTCGATACCACGAAAGCAGGGAATACAACCGCTGTCATACCGCCAGATAACGGTGATGTTACGGGTTTACAGAGTTTTCAAACACGCTCCGTCGAATATGTCGTCGAGGGCGGCAATTTGCGAATCTACGACACCACCAAGGATGTGCTGCAAAAAAAGCAACTTACCATCACCGGAAAAGCGTTCGACGTAAAGGCGATCGACTTTTTCTAACAGGGGGGCTACCCGTAAGCGCTCGTCACTCCCCCACTATCGCGGGCAGGCGCCGCCCGCCCCTCCCAACTTCCGGGAGCAGTTCCCCTTTGCTGAGGCCACAGGGTACGGCCCCTAGGGAAGCAGCGCCAGAATTGAGCCGAAAAGGGGCAAATGGGTGTATGATCCGCAACCGCTCGCGAGTCCAACCAGGAGATTTCGGCTTAACAAGGGGCTTGTTATGAGGCGCATCCCATGATGCGGTTCTCTCGCTGCATGCTCTGAATGTCGCCTCTGTGTTTTCCAAGTACGCTTCCGAGAGTCCAATCGTTCACCAGCAGACTCGGAGAACCACCGCGTCGCTCCCCGTAGTTTTTGAAGCCAACCGAGTTCAAGCCGATCCGCGGGTTCACTTCCACGGGCGAGGCACCGGCTACACGTTATTCCTCACACCAACGGAGACCATGTTCGTCGAGGCCAAGACTGCGGTTGGCAGTCGCCGGAACGGGCGCAACTACAGACCGATCGCCGAGACGATTCACCAGCTTCTCAATGCCACCCGCGCCCATGCCGGCTTCGTCATGCGTCCGGGCGGCGAGCAGGCGCTGGCAAACGTGCTGCATGTGGCCGACCTAGCTCGACAGTACGAGGCGCGCGGTGCGGTTTCGTTCCGCGGCTTCGTGGAAGAACTTATAGATGCAGCGGAACGGGGCAAGCAGCCCGAAGCGACCATTCACGAGGAAGGCTCAGAAGGCGTGCGCATGATGAGTGTGCATCGCGCAAAAGGGCTGGAGTTTCCCATCGTCATCCTGGCCGATATCACCTGCACGATTGCCCATGATGATCCCGACCGTTTTCTCGATGCCGAACGCGGCTTGTGTGCCGTCAGGCTCGCGGGATGGCTTCCGCAGCAGGTGATAGATCATGCCGCCGGGTGGCACGATTTTCGTCACGCGCTCTCGACGAAGCTGCGGCGCTCGGGAGTTCATCCGCAAGTCGTCTCGGATATTTTGGCCACAAGACAGTGAACCTCGCGATGGACGTTCACGACCGGACGGATGTCGAGGACTTTGTGCAACCGCTCTCGCTCGTAGTCAAAGAGTTGTTATCTAGTTGTCACCCAGAACGAGCAGCCACTACGAGCGAACGGTGAAAACAAAGGGGTTGGTGAGCGCGGAAGGAATCGAAGCCTTCAACCTACTGATTCAGAATCAACAACCAAAAACAAATGGTTTCAATGCTTTCCCAAGCGACTTCGGCAGGCATGAATAGGCAGATTTAGCCAGGGTTGTTACCAAGTCTGTTACCAAGATTGAGGGCGGAAGTCTATGCGGTCCATTACCTCGCCACCTGCGCAATTCGTACGAACTGAACACCATGGGTTCCTTCAGCATCGAGATCGAATCCGATGATGTGATTTCTAGCATCCTTCGTGAAATCAATGTCAACCCCTTCGCTGGGGATTTCGAATTCATCGCTGATGGTCGGGCGTAGCGCCGAGGGCATTGGCACTCCGGTGCGGGGGATGCCTGCGTTATCTGAGATTGTCGCCAAGTTTAATTTCCCATCCACGATCTGCACGCGGTAGACAACTGCGAGTTCGTCACTTTTGAAATCGCCGACGTATGCGGCTAATTCCTCTGTCGAAGGCGCAAACTCCGCCACCCTTTGATAAGTCGCTGCGATCTCCTCATCACCGCCGACTTTCATTTGCCGGGCAGTGTCGTTGCCATCAAGTTCAAATGTTATTTTTGCATCTAGAGGAAAATTGATCGGCGAAAACTGGGTTGGACTCAGTGCAGTCAATCCAAACTTGCTGCCGTAAATTTCCCATTGCAATTTGCCCTCGGCCTCTGAAATTCGTGCGATAGTCCCCTTTGCCGCGTCGCGGTACGTTCCCTTGAGGGCGCCCAACTGCGCCGGGTTGAGGATGACACCTACGGGTGCATTGGGGTTCTCAGTGGGGGCTTCCGTGGTTTGCTTGGGTTTCATTAGGCCACCGAGATAAATCTCGGCTACCTTGTCAGCACGCTTTCCGGGAGTTGCATTCGCCAGATTGCAAAGACAGGCGACTGAAAAATGCTGTTCGGGAAAGCGCAGCAGCTCGGCCCGATATCCACCCCAGGCTCCACCGTGCCTCACCGCGCGCAGGCCTCGATAATCCAAAATGAATAAGCCTTTTGCATACTGCAAGGTCTTTCCATTATTCAGCTTGCCTCGCTCCTGTATCTCGGTAAGAGAACTCTTCCCTCCAATCTGTGCTGAATAGAAATTCTCGTCCCATTTTGCCAGGTCTTCTACGGAGGTGTGAACGGCGCCATCGCCCGATTGCTCGAAGTAAGATAGGTCGAGTTTGTAGCCGTTTTTCCCGTCGGGATCGTACGCCAATGCGCGGTGGGGAATGAGCATAGTATGGTCATCGCGGAAATTGGTGTGCGTCATCTGTAACGGTTGAAAGATGTTCTTCGACGCGAACTCTCGAAGAGTCATTCCGCTCACACGCTTCACAATCACGGAAAGCAGAAAGAATCCTGTGTTGCTGTAACGCCATTCGCTTCCGGGAGCAAAAGTCAAGTTTTTTTGTCTAGTGATGAGCGCTAGAGCATCATCATCAGTGGTTACACTGTCCCCATTTATTCCGGCCATTCCGAGGAGACCCAGGTAATCGCGTAATCCGCTGGTGTGATTCAGCAAATTTAAGATCGTGATCTTTGTGCCACCGCTCTTGGAGTAATCGGGCAATTCAGGAATGTACTTGCGAACATCGTCATTGATTGACAGTTTGCCTTGCTGTTCGAGCAACAGGATGCTGGCAGCCGTAAATTGCTTCGAGGTTGAGCCAATATCGAAAACGGTCTGAGGCGTGATCGGAGCGTCCAGTTCTACGCTCGCGAGACCATACCCCTTGGAGTATATGATTTGACCATTGCGGAAGACCCCGAGCGCGCAACCCGGTGATCCGGGTTCTTGCAGATCGGCGAAAACCTTATCAACTTGAGTGGCGGTTTCTTCGGTCGCGGCGCTGGCGAGGACAGGCGCCGCAGCCAACAGAGCAACCAATGCTGTGAATAAGAATTGTTTACGCGCAAAGACTCGATTCCATGGCCGGATCATTTTTACTCCTTACTGTTTATGCAAGGTAACAATGTAACAAGACTTATGCCCGCTCCCCAGTTTGCAGCAGAGATCGCCTCACCTTTTTCAAGAGCGTGTCTCTTGTTTTGGCGGCCACGCGACTTGAACTCGACTTCAGGGTAGTCAGCAGCAGGTCCTTTGAGCAGCGGTGGCGGAAAGCTTGTACTGCCCGACATACGAATCGAGGACACTCGGTGCAACCGTAACGCTCGCTTGCTCTTGCGGAATCTGGTACGGCTCCCCGAACACCATCGCCGCCAGATCGCGGGCGATGTTGGCCGTGGACACCTCCTCATGATTGGAGCGGGGACGTTGTCCCCAGGTTGGGCGCGACTCACATTTTGCCTCGTTTCCTTTCGCTTCATCGCGCCCAGGCGCGCTGCATCGAGATCAAAATCCAAATCTCTCGCTGCGACAATGCCGGACCAATAGCCCGGCTCGACCGGGATTCGCTTCCCCATAGTTCATCTTGCGCCGCCGTGAAAAACCCAAGCCACACGGCTGCTGTACTTTGCGGCTACCCGTTGAAAAGCTCAGTTTCGAGCGGAGATGGCCTCCGCTTTCTTGAGAGTGCGGTCGAAAAAATCTGCGGTCGCGCCGTAAACCTTGATCCAGGTCTTCCACAATAGAAAGTCGTGAATTTCATCGGGAAGAACCAACTGCTCAAAAGGAACGTGTTGAGCGCGTAAGCGTTGCGCCAAGTCCACGGTTTGGCTGAAGGGTACGTTGCGGTCGTCATCACCCTGAATCAGCAGCACCGGCGAGCGCCATGTGTTCACGTAGGCATCGGGAGATGACTCCCATGCCACCTTGGCTGCGGCCTCAGCATCGGGAGGACGAAGCGCCAGGTTGCCAAAGTAGGGGCGCTCGGTGAGGAAAACTGACCAGTCGTGTACGCCATGGAAATCCACCCCTGCCTTGAACAGATCGGAATTCCGCGCCAGCCCCATAGCTGTGAGAAAGCCGCCATAGGAGCCGCCCCACAAGCCGATCTTGCTGGCATCCACCTGCGGCAGAGACTGTAGATATTTTCCCGCCGCCACAATGTCTTGATATTCCGCGGCTCCCCGCCAGATGGTGTTAGGCGCCTCGCGGAAGTGGCGGCCGTACATGATGCCCAGCCGGTAATTGACACTTAACACCGCATATCCCTGGCTGGCCAGATACTGATTCATGGCGTAAGCGTTGTGATAGTAGGCCATGTAGTGGAAGCCCAACATCATCTGGCGGTTAGGACCGCCGTGCATGAAGAGCAAGCCGGGTATTTTGCCGGATGGATTCCGTGGTAGAAACAGTTGGCCGTGCAAGGCTAGTCCATCTTCGCTTTTGAAGATCACTTGCTGGGGAGTTACCAGTTGCGCGGAAGGAAAATCGGAGGTTAGCGCGGAAGCAGCGAGCATCTGCCGGCCATTGGCAGCGGCCACGAATGGCATGGCTGGGGAAGTAGCGCTGGAACCCAAACAAACGATGCTCGCGCCATCACCGGTCTGTACCGGCGCCCACTCGATGGTTGCACCTGAGGTCAGTGGCTGCGGTGGTGAGCCGCCACTCACGGGGACGCGCCAGAGATGCCGGCGATCAATATCGTTCTGATTCGATGAATAAATAACCCACTTCCCATCGGCGCTGAGGGTCACATCTTCTACGTCGAAATCGCCTGGCGTGAGCGGCGTCGCCTGAGTCGGAGCTTTGGCATCGGGGCCGGGATTTGCAGGGCTAGAGTAAAGATGGTTGCGGCCATCCTGCTCGGAGGCGAAGACGATAGAATCTGCAGCAAAGTAAAGCGAACTGTCTTCGGTGAGTTCGGGCAGAGAGTCATCCATCCGCTCGCCGCTCTGCCACAGCTTGCGTGCTGCGCCGGTCGAAGCGTCGGCCAGCCACAGCGACCATGGCTCGGGTCGCTCAGGAATCAGGGGCAGCTTGCGCTGGGTTCCCTGGGTGCGCACGAACAGGATGCGGCGGCCGTCGGGTGACCAGCGAGGCATGGAGTCTTTGTCTACAGTGGGGGCCACATAACGGATGGCATCGCCACCGAAGTCGTAGATAGAGATAAAGCTGTGGTCGTCGCGATCACTCACAAAGGCGATGTGCTTGCCATCTGGCGACCACTTAGGTTGCGTGCTATTTCCGCGAACCTCGGCCAAAGATTTGGCCTGCTCTTTACCATCCACGCTAGCAAGCCACAACTTCTTCTTGGCTGACCACACCGCCCAATTCCCGTCGGGAGAGATTTGGATGTCTTCACAGCCTTCCTCAGAGCAACCTAGATCGCCGAGCAGGCGCGGCGGAGCGCTGCTGTCAACATCCTGGGCGTAAACCTGCTGTTTGACTTCGCGCACCCAACTTGAGGGATGGGCGCTTTGCTGTGCGTCATGCATCTCACTGCCCAGCGCATAAAGCACGGTCTTGCCATTGGGCGTAAGCTGCAAGCTGGCAATGGGCTGGCCATCGTCGGCGGTGTAGTGCGTCACCTGCCGCGCGCCGCGGGGAAAATCGGGAGCGTCGGCGACCCAAACATTGCGCACCCCTCTCAGATCAAAAACCCAAGCCACACGATTGCTGTGCTTTGCAGCCACCAGTTCACTCGCGAAAGGCGAACTTAACACCTGTTGCAGCGTGAAGCTGCCAGAGGCCTGCCGGGCTGAGGCGCTTTGGACCAGAAGCATAAAGGTCAATAGCGACGCTGCGAAGCAAAAATACCGATGCAGGCTGCGAAATATTCTTGAGGGAAGAATCGTCCAGCCGAAGGGAGCAGGAATTTCTCGAAGAATCTTATTCATTGGTTAACCTTTATGCGTCAAAGTCGGGAATCATCATCCGGTCGAGCATACGGAAGACGCGAAAATGCACATCATTTCGCCCCGCCAGGTAGCACCACCCTTTCGCAAGAAATGGTAGCCATTAAGAATTGAGTTTGTGGAATCGCAAGTAGCCTTAGCAGAAGAAATGCGCAGAAGAGCTTCTTCATATCTATCTCGCGGAAGCCTCGAGGGCCGCGGGGCCCTTCCAAGTTGAGTTGCGTAGGGGTCTGCCGGCTTTTGCCCCCGTCACTCGACCATCAACAAATTCCAACTGTCCGTTGACGAAAACGTACTTCACGCCTTGCGAAAGCTGCGTTGGCTCGGCGTAAGTAGCGGCGTCGCGAATTTGTTCGGGATCGAAGACCGTGATGTCCGCGAAGTAGCCTTGCTTGAGCAAGCCGCGATCGCCGAGACGTTCACGCTGTGCAGGCAAAGAAGTCATCTTACGAACTGCCTGCTCTAGCGGCAGTAGATCTAAATCGCGGATGTAATGGCCCAGAAAGCGCGGCATAGCTCCAAAGGCGCGCGGATGGCTGTGCGCCTCGAAAAGTGGTCCGTCGAGCGAGAGCTCGTTTGCGTCTAGGCAGACGCTGGTCCAGGGCTGCTTCAGGCCATACTGCAGATCCTTTTCGTTCGCGATGAAGTAGAGCGCGCCGGTTTGGCCTTTATCGGCAAGAATGAAATCAAAGAGAGCATCGAGCGGCATTTTTTTTTGTTCGGCCGCGATCTGCGCGATGGTCTGTCCATCATATTTTTTCAGGTCAGGATTCACCACCCCTGAGACCATCACTCCGGTCCCCCCGCCACTATCGAAATACAGGTTCTCCCATGTAGGCTGATCGGAAGTCATTCCCAGTTTGATCTTCTTCCGGATAGATGGATCTTTCAGGCGTTCGAGCAACTTATCCAAACCTCCGTCCGCCACCCACGGCGGAAGGCTTGCCGCTAGCGCGGTACCGCCCGCGACGTAGGGATACATATCCGCAGTCACATCCTGTCCGGAGCTCCGCGCTGATTGAATCATCCCGACAATTTTCGGCATCGAACCCCACCTGGTCTTACCGCTGACCTTCAAGTGGAAGATTTCTACGGGGAGTCCCGCTTCGCGCCCGATACGTAATGCTTCTGCAATCGCCTGTGGTTCGGTTTGGCCTTCGCTGCGCATGTGGGTGCCGTAAATGCCGCCATATTGCGCAGCGACTTTGGCCAGCTCAATCAATTCTTCGGTCGTGGCGTAGTGTCCAGGCGGATAGATAAGTGCAGTGGAGAGCCCGAATGCTCCTTGTTGCATTGCTTGGGCAACGAGACCCTTCATTTTTTCTAATTCTTCTGGCGTAGGGGCACGATCCACATCGCCGAGCACCGCTTCCCGCACTTGGGCTGCGCCGACATACGTCCCAATGTTCAACGGCGTGCCAGTTCGTTCGAGGCGCTTGAAGTAACCGTCGAGGTCAGACCAGTCAACTTTCAGGTGATAATGATCGAGCTCAGGTTGACGTGGGGCGAGGGTAAGAGGTGTTTGCGGTGCGATCGACTGGCCCTCTCCCGTGATCTCGGTGGTGATGCCCTGTGAAAGCTTGCTCAACGAGCGATTGTCAATGAGCAGAGCCTCCTCAGATTGGCCCAACATATCAATGAACCCCGGAGAAACCAAAAGGCCGGACGCATCAATGACGCGTTGGGCGGTGGCTCCGTTGAGTTTGCCGATCGCTGCAATGCGGTCGCCGCGGATGGCGAGGTCGCCGGAGGCCCAAGGATTGCCAGAGCCATCAATGATTTTGCCATTCTTGATGATTACGTCGTAGGTGGTACTCGCCTGCACTGGCGGTTGGGTGAGCAGCGGCGCGTCGTACGCAGCAGAGGCGATTTCGCCCAAGGCTTCGCCCACAACCTTCTGCGCCGCTTCAGGATCATCCGTAGTCACCGACACCATGTTGGCATACAGCGCAAATGCGAAATGCTGCCCATTCGAGGTTTCCATGTATCCGGCTAAGCCCTTCCCGGTAACCAGGAGATTTTTATTTAGCGCATCGTCAACGTCATAAGTTCCAGTTTTTGCATGAATGTGACCGGCAGCGGGCGAGGCCACTTGGATTTTCGCAAGTGTGCCGTCGCGGCCCAGAATAGGGAGAGACCGGTCGAAATCCGCGAAGTCTTTCTGCTTTGCCATGAAGGCGAGATAACGCGCCATAAAATCGGGGGTAAAGTAGGCATTGCCTCCGGCGCCATCACTTTGCGCCGCCGCCGATAAATCCAAACCAGCTCTTTGTAGGAAATCGTGTTCCAGGTCGAAACCAGCTTGGTTTATCTTCTTATCTTTATGCGCCAAAACCGCTCCCAGGATGAACGGAGTCATACTGGCGTGCAGATTCTGGCTTACTTTGAGCGTGACTTTCACTTCTTCTTTCAGCGGGGATGAGATGTGCTCGGCAACTAGATTTTCCGGTGTGTAATTGGCGGCAAGCGACTTGAAGTCAAATTTCTCAGTAGGAGCAGGGAGCCTGGCATTAACCCCCGCTTGTTTAAGCGCCTCCACTAGAACGGTCTCGGCAAAGCGGCTAGGCTCGGGAACGGAGTAGGCGTTCATGCCGAATGGCTTACCTAAGGGAAGATTGCCAGCCAAGGTCACGCTGCGAGTGCCATCCGGATTTGTTTTTTCGTTGATGTAATTGAGATCAGCTTTGGAATCTGCCTTGCCGGTTTTAGCCTGATTAATGAATTGCACATAAGAGGTTTTCGGGGAAATCTGAAGAGTTATGGGCGATCCTTCATTGGCTCCCGGTTGCGCAATAACGTCAATCACATTGTCATTTACAACCATGGGCGAGATCACCACGCCGGTGCCAAGCTCGCGATCCCCTTCGGGGAAAAGCGTTGCATCAACCAGCACGCGCCCCTTGATGCGTTTAATCCCTTTGTCTGCGACCTGCCGGGCCAATTCATGGATGACGAGCAATGAATCGCCCGGTACCCCTTTGCTATCAGGGCCGCCATACGAGTGGTCCTCATTTTCAAACGCCAACGTTCCACCGGGCTGAATGCGGGCGGAGAGATTAGGGTCACCGCTCGCCACCAGAATGAGATCGCCCTCAAGCGTGCCGTCCTCGCGGACCCGTCCGGTGCGATAGATCCTGCTATGAAAACGGTAGTCGCTACCGAGGAGTTCTAGGGCCGTGCCCTCGGTGAGAAGCTTTGTGGTAGAGCCAGGAACAAAAAGTCTTTGTGCGTTCAGTTGGAAAACCGGCTTGTCAGAGTCCAGCGAATAGAACTCGATCCCGAACTGCGAGTGCGTAAATTCCGGACGGTTCATGATTTGTTGAATGCGTCTGTCAAACGTCTCAGGGGCCTGAGCAAAAAGCACACTGGCGCAAAGACAAAGTGAACCGCCTATAGACATAATCCATTTAAGTACCGCCAACGCGCCGCTTTTTGTCATTGATAATTCCCTGATCCCAAGTTATGGATCTGCTGCAAGGAGCTTTTGGTTCCAGCTAAGAACGCATCCTTTGAACTGGCACTGCCGGCAACACTCGATTTTTGATTGGCTGCTTGAGAACGTTTCGGCGTGATCTGTTCAAAGCTAAGGTTAAGAACACAGCAGAAAGAACGTCGCATCAACTCTCCTTCTAATGTCGAAGCCGCAAGGTAAGACATGGCGGTCAAGCTGGTACCGATACGGCGTCCACCTTCCACGATTCTTGACGGACGGTCAGCTTATTCACTGCACTGCGCCGCACCGTATACCCGAGCCCCGGCGACTTAGGGGCCGCGATTGTGCCGTTCGGGCTCACGGTTACCTCGGGATCAATGATGTCCTCATCCCAATAGCGGTGACTGGCCGAGACGTCTCCTGGCAACGTGAATCCAGGCAACGTGGACATCGCAATGTTGTGCACCCGTCCGATACCGCTTTCCAGCATTCCGCCGCACCACGCCGGCACTGATTGTTGGCGGCAAACATCTTGTACGCGGCGAGCCTCACTGTGTCCTCCAACGCGCCCCAGTTTGATGTTAATAATCCGGCAGGCACCCAGCTCGATCGCAGTGGCCGCATGACGGGCGTTATGAATGCACTCGTCGAGGCAAATTGCAGTTTTGATCTGCGATTGTAGTTTAGCGTGAGAATGAATGTCATCCCAGTACAACGGTTGCTCAATCATGAGCAGATTAAATTCATCGAGCTCCTTCAAGTGGGGCGCATCTTCAAGACGATACGCAGAGTTGGCATCCACGGAGAGTCGTATATCCGGAAATTGTTTGCGGACAGCAGCGACAGAAGCCAGGTCCTTGCCAGGTTTGATCTTCAACTTGATTCGTTGATATCCACTCTTCAGCTCCTCTTCGACTTTCTTTACTAAGGACTGCGGATTTTCGCGTATTCCAAGGGAAACGCCGCAGGCGATCTGTTCCAGTGTGCCGCCCAGCAATTTCCACAGGGGCACACCTCGTTGCTGCGCCTCAATGTCCCAAAGCGCGTTCTCCACGCCGGCCTTGGCCATGTGATGACCACGAATCCCCTCTGTTCGCTCAGGAAAATCAGAGGCTGCCGCGAGATTGTTTCCGATGAGCGAAGGCGCGATGAAATCGGAGATGATGTGCCAGGCTGTCTGTGTGGTCTCAGGGTTGTAAGAAGGCGTCTCGTCCGTAGTGATCTCGCCCCAGCCAGTCACTCCATCAGCGCTGACTTCCACCAGAACAATCCTGCGATCTTGGGTCACGCCAAAGCTGGTCTCAAATGGTGACCTGAGGCGCATTTTGATTTCGCGCAAATTAATGAACTCAATCTTCATAACGCTCCAACAAATAAGTTCCGTACTCGTGATCTATTTTGAAACCAGTGATCGCATAGGAACTTTCGCAGAGTTGCTGAAGTTCCGAACGAAGGCCGCGCTGAATGTTTTCCGCCTGTCCAGGCTCTGATTTGCAGATTTGGCCTAGGTGGAGGGGAACAGAAATCTGTTTATGTCTTGTTGCAGTTTGGGAGGCGCGCCCGTGCAAAATCGCTCTCACCCAGTCCGTAGCTTCGCAATCTTTGGCGGGTGGAATGATCTCAACCTGAATTCCTATTTCTTCAAAGCAGCGTTTGATTGCGGTCCATTGCTTCTTTGCCTTGACACCATCCCCCTTGCCCAGATGGTTCCTCATGTAAGGATTTTTTACGTCAACGACATCGAAGGCGGGAGAGCACATCAACACGGACTTTGGATATGGCGTGCCGCGCAATGCTCCCAGAACATCGCCAGGAGGTAATTGGTCAGCGCGCGATAGCACGGTAGAATTTAGACTAGTCATGCTTGGCTTCCAACCGGAGTGCTCGCGGCATGCAGCTTGCGCCAGATCGCGTACGCAGGAGCACCCGCCAGCACAATTCCCAGCCCTACCACCGCACGCTTCGGCTGGGTGGCAATGGTGTTGGTCACAAGAGCGATGGCCGAAGCGATAAACACCAGCGGCGTGACCGGATAGCCGGGAACTCGGTATGGACGATTGGCATATGGCAAGCGTTTGCGATATACAAACACACTGGCTGCCGCTAGTGCATAAAAGATCCAGCCAATAAACACGACATAGGTTAGGAGTTGTTCAAATGTCCCGCTGGCAGCGAGGGTCGCGGCCCACATGGCGGCCGCAATCACGGCGAATGCTGGTGTTCCAAACCGCGGATGCACTTCGGAAAGACGTTGAAAAAAGACACCGTCTTTCGCCATCGCGTAGTAAACCCGGGGTGCAGTCAGCATGATGGAGTTGGCTGCGCTGAACATGGAGATAAGAATGGTGAGCGCCACTAATTTCGCAACCCTCGGCCCGATCACAAATGAAACCGCAGTCGCTGCTACGCGGTTGGAATTTGCCACCCCATCGGCGCCTAGGGCAGCGAGATAAGCGACATTGGCAAACAAATAGATGCCGATCAGCGCTACCGATCCGGCCAGGAAGGCGAGCGGGAAATTACGTTGCGGATTCAAGGTTTCGCCGGCGGTAAAGGTTGCGTATTGCCAACCCTCGTAGGCCCAAAGCACGCTGATCATGGCCAGGCCAAATCCTGAAGCTAGCGCGCCTGGGCTTAAATGTTGCGATGTTGCGATCACGGCGCCAAAGCTTTTTCCCATCCACAGTAGAGCTGCTCCCATCAGCACAATGGCAGCTACCTTCAAAGTCGTAGTCACGTTCTGGAGGTCCGAACTTTGGCGCGTGCCGCGCACATTCACCACACAGATCACGGCAATCATCAGAACCGAAACCAGCTTGGCCAGCAGCGGGGTAAGTGGAATGAACTCGGCAAGATAATTGCTGAAGGCAACAGCCAGCGTGGCGACAGAGCCAGCGCTGATCACAAAAAACAGAGTCCAGCCAAAAAGAAACGCGAGGAACGGGCCGAAACAATCGCGAATGTAAACGTAGAGACCGCCAGCCTGTGGTTTCATCGCGCTCAGCTCGCCATAGGTGAGCGCGCCCAACAGTGACAGGACACCGCCCGCAATCCAAACGCACAATCCGAGCGCGATCGAATTGCCAAGTGGACGAAGCACCGCGCCCGGAACAAGAAAAATACCTGAACCAATCACCGTCCCAATGATGAGTAAGAATAGATCTCGAAATCTTAAGACTCGAGACAGCTGCCGCTGGCGGGATTTGTCTTCCTGTTGCACGTGCAAATTGTCAACCGCATTAGGAACGAGCATTGGACCCTCGTTCAACAACCTTCAATGTGCTTCCGCAAAGATACGAGCATGATGCGCTCGATCAATGCATCATAGGCCTGCCGAATCCTGCGCTCTGCTGTTTCGCTTGACGATGAGAATGATGTCGGCTCTCCTGTTCAAGCAATCCGGATCAATAATTCAAATTGAAATTCAGCACGTTCCAGTACACTTCAAACCAAACCAAACCGAGGCATGCAAGACCAATCAAGGTTTCAAATATCCTGCTGACCCATGTGCGAGACTGGACGGAGGAAGACAACGGAACCGCCACGGAATCGCCCGGCACAGCCGCCCGCGCCGGAGCCGTTCTCCAAACCTGTAATGCGTTATAGATAACCGCGATGGTTCCAACCGCGCCCAGCAGGCCAACCCCTTGCAGCAAGTGAAGCTTGAGATCGAGGTGACTATTCAAGGCGCCGGGATCGTCCAGGGCGTTCGCGAGTCCGACAAAACAACCAACAAAGATTAAGTCCACCAGACAAACCAGGCGTGTGGCAATCCGCAGTCGCCACTCCCTTCTCGTTAGGTTCAGTTTGCGCCCGTAATGCCGCCGCACCAGCGCTGCTACTGGCCAGAATACGATCGCCAGGACCATGATGGCCAGACTCCCGACCAGCACGACCATATTGAATAACTTTCCCTGCGCCCCACCGACCCGCTGGAATATGAAGAATGGGAAATCAATGGCAAAGTAAAGTTTGCCGTTCGCATCCCTCTTGAATGCAACCTTGTCCTGGCCATTCACGTCGCGATAAACAAGCGGAGCGATCTCGTGCAGTTTCTTCGGCTCTCCATTGAAATCCTTAAGCTCTTCTACCGAGATACTTCCGTCGGAATGGCCTGAAACCTTCACTTCTCCGAATGGATTAAGAGCTTCGAGCAGATTTCCCTGCGAGCGTCGGCTCGACAGGTAGCGCCCTGAGACTTCCCGCGCATCGGCGGCCGCCGTAGAAACCGGCGTGGCTGCCGGAGCTGGGTAGGGAAAGTAACGGTCGAGGAATTTTTCCCAGAGTGCGGTGCGCTCACTGATATCGCCTTTTCCAGGGCTATTGTAAGAAACGAAGAAGCCGATGCCGGCATCCGGCATTAAGTGAAGATCGCTGTGAAAATACACGGTATCGCCGCCGTGCCCGATGATGCGGTGGCCGTTTCGAGTTTCTTCATAAAATCCAAGGGCCATTCCATTCATGGCGGGATGCGCGGCGAATTGCCGCGAATGCATCAGCTCCGCTGTCTCCGGACGGAGTATTTGGGCGTCACCATATTTTCCATTCTGGAGATGCGCAATGATGAAATGGGTCATATCCACCGCGGAAGTCGATACGCTGCCGGCAGGCCAGGCTTGAACTACTTCAAACGATTTCGCGCCTCCCGAGGCTACCTTGTAACCGCTCGACATCAGCGGTTTCAGATTTTCCGGCAGCGGCTGCGCAAACGTAGTCTTGGTCATGCCCAACGGGCTGAAGATGTGGTGATTGATGTAGTCACTGAAGGGCTCGCCCGATACTCGCTGCACGATGTACCCCGCGAGCGTCGTAGCGTAATTCGAATACGCCGGCGTAACGCCCGGAGGAAATATTCGGTTCGGAATATGGGCCATTACGTAAGTCCTCAGGGGCGTAAGATCGCTGGTGTCCTTTACAAATAGATCTTTTGCAGTCTCACCGAATCCCGATGTATGGGTCATGATATTGCGCAGCGTGATCGGTTGTGGGTAAGTCGCAGGGATCTTGAAATCCAAGTAGTCGTTCACGTCGCGATCCAAATTGAGTTTGTCCTGCTCGACCTGCTGCATGACCGCTGTCCAGGTAAAAAGCTTCGATACAGACCCGGGGCGGAACAGGGTGTCCTCGGGCGAGACCGGTTTCTTCTTGGCGACATCGGCATAGCCATATCCTTTGGCGAACAGAACCTTTCCCTCCTTCACCACTGCGATCACCACGCCTCCAATATCGTCGCGTTCGATCTGCAGGGGAACAAGCCCATCGAGAAAAGCCTCGACGTCGGCCCCGGTCAATGGGTGCGCGGACGCCGGTGCAGCCTCCGTTTTCTGCTCCGCTTGTGTCTTCGGCGCCAACGGATTCACTCTGGGTTTTTGGCTCCACGCCACGAAAGAAAACGGAAGCAGCACTGCAAAGGAAAGCATGGCAATAATCGCGCACAAGCGCGTCGTCGATGAATCGGGCTTCGACAATGGAGTCTTCATATGCACCTCTTCTGACCTTCTTCTGACCTTCGCCCATAACGCGGCTACATCATACGCAGGGCGTCCTTCAAATGCAACATCTGATGTTTTATATTGACATAAGTGCAACAAATGGTGTACATGAACAATGCAGGACGGTGAGACAGAACCGTCACACCCGCGCTTATGTCACAAAGCCATCAAGTGGATCTCGACGGACATAAAACTGGCAGTCCGCGCTCGTCGCAACCAGAGGAGAAGCTAACGGACCACCAGGTTTGGATGACACCTCTGGAGAGCGCCTTTGCCAAGGCGGAATCGAAACTCAACTTAAGCCGTCGGCGATTGTTGCGCGAAATTCTTGAGAATTCGGAAGATACCTACTTTCTTTCTTCACGTGAGCTGGCCAAACGCTACAAGGTGGACACCGCCACTGTTGTCCGCACCATTCAGGCCTTGGGATATGAGCGCTACGCCGATTTCACCGCCCATTTACGCTCTCATTTCGTAAGCCGCATCACTCCCTACACTCTGTTGAAGACTGCCACCCGCGCGCACAGCAGCCTGGCAGGTCGCGTTGAACAGAGTCTTGAGATGGAATCGCGCAATCTACATAGCTTGCGTTCAAGCCTTCATACTGATGAGGTAATCGCCCTTGCGAAGCGCATCCATCGCGCGCGCCGGATTATGGTGGTTGGCGTTGATTTTGCCTTTTCGCTCTCCAGTTTGCTCGCCTATGCCCTGGTTTCGATTGGCCATGATGCCGAAGCTCCCGGAGGTTCCACCGGGAACTTGCAACAAAAAGTAAATCTGCTTGGCCCCAAGGATTTGCTGATTGCCATCAGTTTTGGCCGTTGCCTGCGCGACACCGTCGATTCCGTCACCCGCGCCCATAAACGCAAGGTTCCGACTCTTGGGATTACCAACAGCGAAACCTCGCCGATTGCGCGCTTTTGCGATTCGTCATGGATCGCCTCAATTGCCAATCCTTCATTTCATGGTTCCTATGTGGCGCCTCTTGCCGCCATCAATGCACTACTCGTTGCCTGCGCGCATATTCATCCCCAGCACACGCTCAACGTGTTGCGCCACAAAGAACAAGAGTTCCGAACGGGAACGCGCTGGTATTCGCCGACCAATGCCGATGAATCCCGCAAATTTGAGGAGGAAAGTCATGAACAGGCAGGTTAGGTCAAAGAGGAGTCGCGGGACGCAGATTTTGGTTAACCAGACTGTGTCGTTAGCAGCGTTTGGACACTGGCAAGAGGGGCCCAAATCTTTAAGGTTCAACCTCGCGATCATGTCTGTCTTCCTCCTGTTCATGTGCCTGCCCGCTCCCTTGAGCCTTGCTCAGACGGCCAACACCGGAGCCGTGGCCGGGACCATCACCGACTCTTCGGGTGCGGTCGTGGTAGGCGCCGATCTCGCCTTAACCAACAGCGCAACCGGCCAGATACGGCATGTGATCTCCGGAAATAATGGCGACTATCTGGCGCCACAACTGCCTCCAGGTTCCTACAAGGTGGAAGCTTCCAAGGCCGGATTTAAGGTTGCAAGCTTCCCGAAGATTACCGTCAATGTGACCGAAACCCAGAGACTGAACGTCCGTCTCGTGCCTGGCAGCGTCTCCGAGAACGTGACTGTCACAGCCAACGCTGAGTTACTCCAGACCGAATCGAGCGCGCTGGGTCATGTGCTGAGTGGTGAAGAAATCAGGAGTCTGCCGTTGGCGACGCGCAATTACACCCAGATTCTGGGACTTTCCTCGGGCGTCAGCGCCGAGGTTTTCAACGCCGGAGAAATTGGCCGTGGAGGCGTAGACGACAACTTTGTCGTGAATGGCAGCACCTCCAGCGATAATAATTTTCAGATGAATGGAGTCGAGATCAATGACTTGGAGGGCAGTGGCCACTTCAGTGGCGGCGTGGCCATTCCCAATCCAGATGCGATTCAGGAATTCAAAGTCCAAACCAGCCAATACGACGCCTCCTATGGGCGCGACGCCGGGTCCAACGTTGATGTGGTTACAAAATCCGGCACCAATTCCGTTCACGGAAGCGTGTGGGAGTTCTTACGCAATGAGGACCTGAACGCCAACGACTTCTTCCGCGTTCAAACCAAGCAACCCCGTCCGGTGTTGCGCCAGAATCAGTTTGGCTTCACCTTCGGCGGACCACTAAAGAGAGACAAGCTGCTGCTCTTCACCTCCTATCAGGGCACGCGTCAGAAGAACGGGGTGGACACCAATTGTTCCAGCAATGTGGTTCTGCCGCCGATCACGAACGATCGTTCGCCGGCCGCGCTCGCCGCAGCCGTCGGCATTCCCGTTTCGACGATCGTTCCGCAAGCGGTCGCTATCTTCAACTTGAAGCTGCCCAATGGCCAGTTCCTGGTGCCAACCCCACAGACCCTCAAGACCGATCCGACGACAGGCGCATTGGAGGGATTCTCATCTTTCAGCTCCCCTTGTACTTTCAACGAAGACCAGTTCGTATCCAACTTGGATTTCCTGCAATCCCAAAAAAGTAAAATTGACGCGCGTTTCTTTTTCGCCAACAGCCAGCAGGCAATCACCCTGCCGGAGTCGCACTTTCTTGGAAACACGCTTCCCGGGTCTCCTCAGAATCAGCCGAACCAGTTCAGAAATCTTTCGCTGACCCACACTTATGTTTTCAACCCCCGCTGGGTGAACCAGGCGGAGTTTGGCTTCCACCGCACCGATGTCCACATCTCTCAGACGGTGCCACTTAGCTTCTCTGAGGTTGGCATCACGGCTGCACCTTTTATCAACAATGTGCCGGATATCAGTATTCAAGGAGGTTTCAATATCGGCGGGAATGGCCAGGGTACGAATACCGAGCAGAACACATTTGTCTTCCAAGATGGCCTCTCCTGGGTCCACGGCCGCCATTCGCTGAAGTTTGGCGGGGGCATCACTCGCGTCCAGGACAACAGTTCCATTATCTTTGCGGGATTTCTCGGGTTCCTCAACTACCCGTTGTTCATGGCTGGCCAGCTTCCCTTGTCGGAAGATATAGCCGGGAACCTCGGCAAACATTTTCGTATTTGGGATAGCGACCTGTATGCCCAAGATGACTACAAGATCACTTCACGCCTGACTCTGAATCTAGGGTTCCGCTACGAGCGTCTGGGCGATTTCAGCGATGCTGGCGGGCAGACTTCTACGGTTGACCCCAGCAAGGTGAATCCCAATCCACCGGCGACGGGTACGCTCGCCGGCTTTGTGGTCGCATCCAATTTCCCCGGCGCCGTCCCGGCCGGCGTTGTGCGCAGTAATAACGACCTTGCCATTAAGGGGAATGGCCAGAATACTTTGAACCCTCGACTAGGGTTTGCCTGGCGCTTTCCCGGGACCGAACGCTTGGTCTTGCGCGGTGGCTATGGCATTTTCCACCAGCGACTCGATGGCCAGCCCTATTTGCAGCAGCTCACAAACCAGCCTTTCGCCCTGCTCCAGGTGGCGATCCCCAACCTGACCGGCAGTTTGGGCAATCCCTTTCTGGGGGATCCAGGGAGCTTTCCCAAGTTCATTCCCTACAAGTCAACGCTGGATCCGACTATGTTGCAGAGTCTGTTCAATCTTGATCAAAATATCCGGCCTCCGGTTTTCCAGCGTTATAGTTTGAATCTTCAGATCCAAATCGGCAAAGACCTCGTCATGGAAGTGGGGTATGCCGGCGCCCGCGGACAGCATCTCATCAGATTACGCTCCTTGAATCAGGCGTTATTCGCAAGCCCCTCCAATCCGATTAACGGCGCAACCACCAATATGGTCGAAAATATTCAGCAGCGTGCCCCCTTTCAAGGCTTCACCACCACAAACTTTACTTTCGTCGAATCCGAGGGGTCCTCGTGGTACAACTCCCTGGAAACCAGTCTCAGCAAGCGCTTTAGCAATGGCTTGCAGTTCCTGGTCTCCTACACTTTCGCTCGTGACCTCTCCGATATCATTACTGGAACTACCGGAGCGAACGGAGGCAATGTATTAGGAGACCAGAATAGCTTCGGGACAACCTACGGACCTGATGATTTCATTCGCGAGCAGCGGCTGGTGTTGAGCGGTGTTTATGAGTTTCCTAGCCCCCGGAAGCGCACATCATTCTTGGGCGAATTGATCGGCGGATGGCGAGTTGCGGGCGTAAACATCATCCAATCAGGGCACCGCCGCACGGTTACCGACTTTAACGCCACTAATGTTTTTGGCACTAACGGCGACCTTGCTCAGCTGGTTTCCGGGTGCCACGTAAATCTATCGAGCGATCTAACCAAACGGCTTGATAGGTCTTTCAACACGAGCTGCTTTACCACTTCCCCTGCGATTGGCGATGGCACCGGCTTCGGCAGCAGCCCTGTGGGGATTGTCCGCGGGCCAGGCCAGGTCAATACAGATCTTTCGTTGATTAAAGTGTTTCCTGTACGCTGGCCGAACGAGGCAGCCAACGTGGAATTCCGGACAGATTTCTTTAACGCCTTCAACCATCCGCAGTTCGCGGATCCTGACATCGAATTCACTTCGCCAACACTTGGTCAGATCACGAGCACGATTGTTGCCCCCAGGGTTGTGCAGTTTGCGCTTAAGGTCAATTTCTGACAGGTTGGTCGAGGAACCAGAGATATGACTTGGAAAATCTCCCTCCCTCGGGGATTCCTCGGCGTGATATTCACAGTCTTTGCTAGCTCCTGTACGCACGCACAGGTATCTCAGCTCCGGCAATTTGGCCTCGATGCGGGACGCGTCACGAATATCCACTTCGTGAAGAAAGGGTGACAGATTGTATCTGCGCTGCAGTGGGGCTCGCGAATTAGCTTTTCGACAGGAGTCTGAAGCCGCCCACAAAGTCTTCCAATCTGAAAAATCCGGCCTAAATGTTGCCTGAACCGAACTCACTTCGCAAACCTTCGGTCAGGTCACGAGCACAGTGGTCGCGCCTCGGGTAATAAAGTTTGCGTCTGATGAGAATAGAGCTCTCGAAATTCGCGAATTGCGCATGACGAAGAAGAATCGCCATATGACCGGTCACGTCCTGCGCCGAGTCGCGGTTTTCCTGAGTCTTTTCTCACCCTGCTCTCTTTCGGCGCAGCCAAGCGCGCCGCCCGCTGATCTCGACAATTACGTCGCTGCCGTATTGAAAACCTTTGAAGTGCCTGGCCTTTCGATTGCCATCGTCAAAGACGGCCAGGTAATACTGGCCAAAGGTTACGGCGTTAAAAAAATGGGGAATTTGGCGCCAGTTGACGAGCACACCCTTTTCGGAATCGGATCAAACACCAAGGCCTTCACCTCCGCGCTTCTGGCCTCTTTGGTGGATGAAGGAAAAATTTCCTGGGACGACAAAGTTTACGCGCGTCTCCCCGGCTTTCAGATGTACGACCCTTACGCATCGCATGAGATGACGATTCGCGATTTGCTGAGCCATAAGAGTGGAATGGGGCTGGGCGAAGGCGATCTGCTCTTTTGGCCGCACACCACCTATTCGCGGGACGACATCGTATACCGCCTACGGTTCATGAAGCCGCAGAGCAGTTTCAGAAGTCACTACGCGTACGACAACCTAATGTATATTGCCGCCGGGCAGATGGTTGCTGCGATCACCGGCAAGCCGTGGGAAGAGAATGTCCGCGAGCGAATTCTTACTCCGTTAGGCATGTCTTCGACTAACCTCACGAATGCAGCCTGGAAAACAGACGACAACTACGCCTGGCCGCACTCCAAGATGCCAGGCAAAATGCAGCTTATCGATTTCGTGGCTCTCGATAACGCTGCCCCGGCCGGCTCCATCAATTCGAGCGCGACAGATATGGCTAGATGGCTTCTTTTGCAACTGAATGGGGGCAAATTTCCGGATTCGAACAAGCGCCTGTTCAGCGAGAAGCAATCAAAAGAGATGTGGTCACCGCAAACCATTCTGCCCATTGGCGATCCTCCTTCTCCACTTGCCGCTCTCAAACCTAACTTTGCCGATTACGGACTTGGGTGGGGACTGCGAGACTATCGTGGCCACAAGCTAGTCGGGCACAGCGGCGGGGTTGCTGGGTTCGTCTCCAGAGTACAACTGGTTCCGGATGCGAACCTGGGGATTGTGATCCTGACCAACGCCGAGGACGACGGAGCTTACAGCGCTATTGTCTATCACCTCCTCGACCATTATCTCAACCTCGCTCCCACAGATTGGATAAAAGCGTTTCGCGAGGCCGAACTTGCGGAGGAACGGCAGGCGGCGGAAGTAATAAAGAAACAGTCGGCCTCGCGGGTGGCCGGTTCCAAACCTCCACTACCGCTCGAAAAGTATGCTGGGACCTATAACGACGCGTGGTACGGGACATCCACCATTCGAATGGAAAATGGCAGATTAGTGTTCACTCTCGATCGCACACCTAAGGCGATTGGCGACCTTGAACATTGGCAGTACGATACATTCAAAACCCATTGGCATGATCGCACCATAGAAGATGCATTTCTTACGTTTGCGCTAAAGCCCGATGGAAGTATTGACCACTTCACCATGCTACCTGTGTCACCCCTTGCCGATTTCAGCTTCGATTATCAAGACCTTTATTTCACTCCAGTTGTTCAGGCTCAGCACGGTGCGGAATGACACCTATACAATCGCGATACGGCGCAGCAGGTTCGCGTCCCGGTTCGAGGCGTCGCGGTTGTCCTCTCTCGGAAGCTGGCGCCCATCCAGCCGAACGCCAGTTGATCAACTCGCGATAATTGTCGATCTGAAGCAAGCTTAGGGATGCACGTCGAAGGATCGTTCGGTGGCCGGCTGCGGCGTAGGTGGTTACCGGAGCCGCAGCCGAAAAACGGTGAATGTCTGACGCGATTCAAGGTCAACGGGGATGGGGGTCAGCCCAAAGGGCAATGCCCCAACAAGGGGCCTACCCTATACTCTGAGTCGAATCTTCGACCGACTGGTGGAGTGTTCTACTTTCCAGGTTCCAGCACCAACTGATGTGTCTTGGCGGCTTCCACTGCCGGAGGCGTAAATGGAAGGGTGAACGTCGTGCCCTCGTACCATGCCTTCCACTGGTCCATATAATGCGGACTTAAAAAATCGCCCGTCTGACCGGTTACCACGTTCAAGGTTGATTGGTCGAGGTCGGCGAGGTTTGCCGTAAAGCGCTCGGATGGGCCGTGATGCTTTGTCACCGCCTTGACGGTATAGCCGCTGCCGGACTGCTCGCGGACGCCAGGTCCAGTCCAGCTTCGCAAACCAGGTATTCTGCCCAGCAAGGGATGCTGAATCTCGACTGCATTCAAACTTCCCCAGCGCCACGAGCTCAGGTCTTTCAGAGCCTCCGGCTGGTTGACGGCATCGTCGACTGCAGCCGCCAGAAGCTCCTCATAGTTCGGATACTTCGCCGGCAGCCATCGCTTGGGCCGATGCAGCATCACATTCTGCAGCCACACCGATCGCATCTCCCAGGAGTAAGTCTGCCAGCTCAATGTTTCTTCGTGATTCTTTGGATCCGCGGGCGCAGCTCCCAACCGCGGCTCCAGGAGCAAGCGCGTGAGCGCCGCGCGAGCGCGGTAGGCAATCGCCGGAGCGGCAGAGGAAGCGAGCATGCGCCCGTCCCAGTTGCGCATGATGTCGGCCGCCTGTTTTGCGCGCGCCGATGGTTGCGCCGCATGGTCCACGGCATTTACGAAACGCTCGGCTGAGAATGCCTCACTCTCCGATTGAATGTCGTTCTGTAGCGCGAGCATGTCCGACGCAGAAAACTTCCTGCCAGATTCGAGCACTTGATGAATCCGCGCCGTGCGCCAAGGCGCCTCCCACTCGGCGCTAATCGAGTAGGGATATCCATCAGGCGATATGCGTCCGTTCGCGGTCCCGATGATACCCGATGGCGGGTTGTAAATGTTTGGCAGTTTCTCGAACGGAATGTAACCTCTCCACTCGTGCGCATCATCTGCCCCACTCACCGGCAAACTGCCGTCGCCGGCTGCACGGATCGGGATTCGCCCGGTCGCCTGATAGCCGATATTTCCCTCAACGTCTGCGTAGGCGACGTTCTGTCCGGGAGCATCAAGCTGGGAGAGGGCATGGCGGAAGCCTTCCCAGTTCTGAGCTGAGTCCACATCGAAAAAGGGCATGCGCAAACCATCGTAGAGAGTCCATCGTAGGGCCAATTGCCTTTTTTCACCGGGGACCAATTCCGTGACGATCGGTCCGTGTCGCGAGCTGCGCACATCCAACGCCACGTCTGGCTTGTCCTTGACGTGAATCACCTCAAAGCGATGTTCGACCCTCTCCAGGCCATAGCGCGTCTGGTAGTGATCAGCGTCGTTGAAATTTTCGATGTAAACGTCTTCCACGGTAGGCCCAAGATTGGTGAAGCCCCAGGCAATTCTCTGGTTATGGCCCACAATCACGTAAGGCATTCCGGGAAGGGTCACCCCGGCCACGTCAAGGCTGCCCGCCCGAAGGTGGGCTTCATACCAAAGGTTGGGCATTTGATGGCCCAGATGCATGTCATTCGACAGCAGCGGCTTGCCGGTAACGGTGTGCGCTCCTGAAACCACCCAGTTGTTCGATCCGTTGGTGGGCGCCGGATCGGGCAATACGGGAGTGCCGGTCGATGGTCTCGCAGAGCGAGTGACCGCGTTGTCGTCTCCCGCGTCGTCATCGCCGTTGTCTTCTTGATCCGAGTCGACCGAGTTATTCTGTTGCTCCAAGCTTTCGCGCATGACCGTCGGCGGACGGTCGTGCCAGGAGCGATTCACGTACAGATCAGCGCTGAGTTCTGGCCCCAGTCTGGCGAGAATCTTCTCCCGCGCAAGAACGTCCTTAAATTGCCCGTGATTCAAATCCTTTACCATCTGGTTAGCGATCACGATCGAATCCTCGGGCCTCCACCGGCTGGGCGCATATTTCAGGATGCGAAACTCGATCGGCAAACGATCCCGTCGCTCCTGGATATACGCATTCACTCCGCCAGCGTATGCTTCGAAATATGAGCGATCCCGCGCCGGCAGTCTCTCCACCGCTTGCTTCGCCGTCGCCCGCAGACCGAGAATGCGTTGTTCGCGATCATGCTGGATCAAGCCTTCCCCCAATACCTGGGAAAGTTCTCCACCGGCAAAACGTCGCATGGCATCCATCTGCCACAAGCGGTCCTGGGCCGTCACGTACCCTTGGGCAAAAAATAAGTCTTCGAGGGTCTGGGCTTCGATGGCGGGCACGCCGTGCGTATCGCGCGTTACCGTAACTCGAGCAGTAAGTCCCTCGACTCGGAGGCTTCCGTCCAATTGCGGAAGGGCAGAGCGGACCACGAAATAGAAATACGTAATGGTGGTTGCAGTGAGGGCGATAACCAGCAGTAAAAGCCGCCCGGCCATCCACAATACTCTTGACGTACGTCGACAGGAAGGCGCGGAGGTGGTTGGGGACAAGCTCATGCGAAGCTTGATTGTATGGTCACTCGGCCTGGTCGCACAAACAGTTCGAATGCAATCGCGGGTGCGAAATGAGAAAGAAAGCGCTCGCGCAAGATCGCAAGATCCAAGCAGCATTGCGGCTCTTCCCATAGACCCATGGGACGCCGCGCAACCGCCGGGGCTGTTGAAAATGAATTTCATTTTCAAGATGCCCGGATGGTATTCTGAATTCGCCGTTGGGACGCGTTTGGAGTCCGCGGCTGACCACTTCATGTCACTACCGTTACTCTGCAATTAGCTGCCGCGACCCATGCTACAAAAGCGCGTTGACGATCATCCTTTGATTTCGCGCGAGATGATCCGCGAAGCGCAAGACATTTTGCATCGTCATCTGAAGCGGGTGGGGCTGAAGCAGACCGGTCAGCGGGATACCATCCTCCGCACGTTTCTGGAGACCCGTGATCACCTCTCGACTGACGAACTGCATCGCCGGGTGCAGAAAAAAGATGTGCGCATCGGGTACACCACCGTCTACCGTACGCTGAAACTGCTTGGGGAGTGCGGATTGGCCAGCGAAGTTGCCTTCCACGACGGCATCGCACGCTATGAGCACCAGTACAACCGACGCAGCCATCACCACATGGTATGCACCCAATGCGGGAGCTCGGTCGAATTTTTTTCGCGTGATGTAGGTCAGCTGGAGCAGGAAATCGGGCGCAAATATCGCTACTTAGCCACCCGGCACACGTTTCAGATTTACGGCATCTGCGAGGACTGCCGCAAAAAAGATGCCGCATTGCAGTTGCGGTGAGCCTCACATTTCGAGGGAGAAAAGACTGATGTCCATTTCATGCCCGCAATGCGCCGCTCAAATGCCCGACGAGGCTGTGTTCTGCCCGAGCTGCGGCGGCACCATGCGAGCTCCGGAGAGAGCGCAAAGTAAAGTCGGCGTGTTCAGCGAAAGCATCGCCGGTGCGCTTGCCTACTTCACCTTTGTCCCCGCACTCGTCTTTCTGCTTCTTGATCCCTATAAGAAGGACCGATTTGTGCGTTTTCATTCTTTCCAATGCATTTTCGTCTGGACCGCTGCTTTTGTCATGGTTGCTCTGCTGAAACTTGTCGCCATCATCCTGTTCATCATTCCGTTCCTGGGCCATCTCCTGGCATACCTGATTTCCATGGTGGTCGGTTTCGGTTTCGTCGTGATGGGGGTGGTGTTGGTGGTGAAAGCTCTGCAGGGAGAGATGTTCAAACTGCCTGTCATCGGAGACATGGCGGAAAAGCAAGCCAACGCCGTGTGAGGTTCGTAACCTGATAAAATCACACCGTCCAACTAAAGGATGGTGTTCGCAGGCGAAATGAGGTAGATGCGTCCACCTGCCCTTGACAATCTCTTCCGGAGATGTCATTCCTATTAGCTTTTACTCAGCCTACAACATGCCTGCTGCGCGTGTGTTTAACGCTAGCTGGCGGAATTGGAAAATTGATTGCGCGTCAAGGTTTTCTACCACGACAAATGCTTCGATGGAGCCTCTTCCGCGGCGCTGTTTGCCCGTTTTTTCCGGGAACGCATCGCTGGCGATGCCGACTTCGTCTTCTCCGGACTGCTGCACCGCGCGGGCGCACTATTCGACGAGGCTGAGTTCGATGGCGACGAGAATGCCATTGTTGATTTCAAGTATTCCAGTTCTCCCAAAATTACTTGGTGGTTCGATCATCACGAGAGCGCGTTTCTGTCGCCGGCCGACGCCGCGCACTTCGAGCAGGAACAAAGCAACCGCAAATTCTATGATCCGGTGTTCAAGTCCTGCACGAGCTTCATCGCCATGATCGCACAGCAACGGTTCGGGTTTGATCCCGGGCCGCTCGCCGATCTCATCCATTGGACCGATGTCATCGACGGAGCGCTGTATCCCGACGCGAAAACCGCGGTCGAAATGCAGGCGCCTGCCATGAAGCTGACCATGGTGATCGAGTCCGCGCCAGATCAACGGTTCGTACCCAACCTGATTCCCTTGCTTGCGGTCAAGCCGCTCGAGCAGATTTTGGAAGCACCGTTTGTCGCTCCGCTTCTTGGTCCCTTGCTCAAACGTCACGAAGTGTCGATCGACATTTTGAAGCAACGCTCCGAGTGCAAGGATGGGACTATTTTCTTCGACATCACCGACTACGATCTCGAGGGCTACAACAAGTTCGTTCCGTATTATCTTCATCCCGAATCCATTTACAGCGTGGGCCTCAGCAAGAGTAGCTTTCGCGTGAAAGTCTCGGTGGGATCCAATCCCTGGGCGTCCGAGGAGCCAGTGGTGAATCTGGCCAAGATTTGTGAGCGCTACGGCGGAGGTGGGCACGCTCGCGTGGGAGCGATTTCCTTTAATGTGAACCAACATGCCGCAGCCATCAGAGCGTCGCAGGAAATTGTTACTGAGTTACGGGCTGCTGTGCGCCAGCGAAAAGCCTGATCAGTTGTGCAGCAGGGAATCTTGCCCGCTGGTCTACTCTACGACGACGGCCTTTACCAGGTTGCGCGGATGGTCTACGTCGTATCCCTTCAAGACCGCTACGTGATAAGCGAAAAGCTGCAGTGGAATCACCTCGATGATCGGCAGCAGCAACTCGGGCGCGGGCGGAACAAAAAATACCTGGTCCGCGATCTCCCTCACTTGCTCATCGCCCTCGGTCGCCACTGTGACCAGAAGTCCGCGGCGTGATTTCACTTCCTTCATCACCTCCAGCGTCCGCCGGTAACGCAGCACCGAGTCCGGATCGTTGCGGTCGCAAGTAGCCAGCACGACCACTGGCAGGTTTTCATCCACTAGCGCGTTTGGTCCGTGTTTGAGTTCTCCCACCGGATACCCTTCAGCATGCGCGTAGGAGATTTCTTTCAGTTTGAGCGCTCCTTCCCGCGCAATCGCGTAATGTACGCCCCGGCCCAGGTACAAAAACTTCTCCGACTGGAAGTGTTTCTCGGCGTATTCCTCCGCCTGCTTGTCCCATGCCGGAAGCTGCTTCTCGATGGAGTGTGGAAGCTTCATCAGACGCTGCAGGTAGGATCGGGTTACCTCCGAGGTCATCCGACCCCGCTTTCGAGCCAGGAAGAGCGCCATCAGGTACAGCACTGTCAATTGCGTTGTGAAGCTCTTGGTTGCTGGCACCGACAGTTCCCGGCCGGCGCCGGTGATTAATGCGGCACTCGCCTCGCGCACAATGGTCGTGCCATCAACATTGGAGATGCCGATCGTCTTCACCCCTCGGGTCAAGGCCTCGCGCTGGGCGGCAATGGTGTCTGCGGTCTCGCCCGACTGGGTGATGACGATCACAATGGGGTCGATCGCCGCATGTGTCGAGCGGTAACAGTATTCGCTGGCATACTCCACGTCCACAGCCACGCCCGACAGATCTTCGATCATGATCTCGCCAGCCAGGCCAGCGTGACGGCTCGATCCACTCGCCGCTATGATGAGCTTCTCGAAAGTCAGAAGCGCGCTCTCAATGGCCTGCAGCTCACCGGGGAAAATAATGTCGTCTTTGAGGTGTCTTTCAACGGTCTTGGCGATAGCCTGAGGTTGCTCGTAGATTTCCCGGCGCATCGCATGCACAAATTTGTCCTTGGTCCCGACACTCGTGTGGTTAGTCGTCATCATGGAGATGGGGTGAGGGTAACTCATTATTCCTCAACGTTCAAATCGAACATTCGAGGGAAAATAATTTTCTTTCGCGTAGTCCTTGTGCGCACGGTTTTGCAACTAATTCCCAGCACCGACTAAAATTCCCGTGGAGGAGTAAACATGGCTGACGAAAAGCAGAACCCCAAGCAACAGTCTGGACAACAACAGCAACAGCAAAAGCAGCAGCGCGGGCAACAGGAAGATCGGAAACCCGGGCAGTCCCAGCAGGGTGGACAGAACACGGAAAACGAGAAGGGACAGCCTGGAAACCGCAAAGCATCCTAAGCTGTTTTTTTTGGGTGCAACAACCTCATCAGGACGGGGCGTCCCCGCCCCGTCTGAATTTAAAGGAGAGACACTATGAACAAGATGAATAAGTTTCTGAAGTCGGTACTTAAGACCGCGGTCTACTTGCTGGACCAGTCTGACCGCGTCGCAGATCGAGTCGACGAAGTAAGCGACCGAGTCTCGGACCTCCGCCATCGGGCGCGGGATCTTTACGGCCATGAGGATCACACAATGCGTAACATCATGACCTTTGCCGCTGGAGTCGGGGTTGGAATCGGTGCTGGGATGCTGCTTGCCCCAACGAGCGGAGAGGATATCCGCAACTCGATCGGGGAAAAGGTCCACGACATCGGTGACCGAGTACGCACTCGCTTCTCGTCCGAAGCAAACCGGGCGACGGGAACGAAAGGCGTGTAAAGTTCGATTGCCTGACCTGCGATGAGGCCTTCTAGGTGTGCCAGCTCGCTGGCGCGCGAGGTTCAGGTGTGTCTTTTCAGCCTAACAGCATTTATTTTTGTCGGCCATGCAAATGCGTCGCACAAATCCGCAAGGAGGATCAATTTCATGAGACTCGTGTTTCCCACTCGTATTCGCACCGCCCTCTTTGCCGGTCTTTTGTTGGGTGGCTTGGCAGTAGCCGTTGCGCAGCCACCATCCGATCAGTCGGCGCCGCCGCAATCTGCCCCACAAACGGATCAGCAAGCTCCACAAACTGCTCCGCCGGCAGATCAGCAAACTGCACCGCAGGCGGATCAGCAGCCTGCCGCACAAAGCGCTTCGCCCGCTGACAATACGAAGCTGAATGAGCAGGACCGGAACGCTAATGAGCCTACGGCGGATCGACAGAAAGATAACCGCTCGGACCGCGAAATCACCCAACAGGTTCGTAAGGCAATCGTGAAAGACAAGTCGCTCTCGACCTACGCGCACAATGTGAAGGTCATCACCCAGAACGGAATGGTTACGCTGAAGGGGCCGGTGCGTTCAGAAGAAGAGAAGAAGGCTATCGAAGCGAAAGCCGCGGAAGTTGCAGGCCAAGACAAAGTAACCAACCAATTGGACGTCAAGTCGAAGGATTAAACAGGCAACCCAAACTTTTTAAGGAGAATTTACTATGGCAGGAAAAAATACAGCAGTGTTTGGCATTTATTCAAGCTACGGCCAGGGGGAGAGTGCTGTGGACGCTCTGAGGGCAGCGGGATTTCGCAACACGGATATTTCCGTGCTCTTCCCTGAAAACGTCGGCTCCAAAGATTTCGCTCACCAGAAGGGGACCAAGGCCCCGGAAGGCGCCACCACTGGCGCCGGCACGGGAGCTCTGATCGGCGGCGGGCTGGGCTGGCTGGCGGGCATAGGCGCGTTGGCCATTCCTGGACTGGGGCCGTTCATCGCCGCTGGACCGATCATGGCCGCCTTGGCCGGCGCGGGCGTTGGAGGCGCGGTCGGCGGAATCACGGGAGCCCTGATTGGCATGGGAATCCCTGAATATGAAGCGAAGCGCTACGAAGGCCGCGTGAGAGAAGAAGGCATTCTCCTTTCGGTCCACTCGGACAATTCGGATTGGACCAAGCGCGCGAAGGAAATTCTGGAGCGGACTGGTGCCCAGGATATTGCTTCGACGGGCGAGGCCAAGGCTGATTACGGGAAGAGTGACAAACCTCGGGACCGCGAGGTGGCTTAGGGCGCGAGTTGCTAAGATAGCAAGCCATTGAAAAAGTAAATGACGATTGCCGATGGCTCAAGCTGTCGGCTTTCTTTCGTCCAAGTTTCATGACAAGCGTCAGAGCATGGTCGGCGCGTCCGCTTGCGTGTATCCCCAGCTCGACTGGTTTTGGGTCGGAGGCAAGGTCAGATGTCACATTGGGGTATGGATTTTTCTGGGCGGTGACGTCTTCAGAGTCGTCCGGGCAGCCAACCTTTTCGCAAGAAGGCCGCGTGGGCCCAACGATCTGACTTGGTTGATAGGGGAAACAGGCTGCGTTTAGATCGCCCGTCTCTCTGGGTGTACGTCCTCGTCCAACGCGGTGAGCTTGGCGGCTGCCAGTCTTCTGAGCCGCTCAGTGTGTTCGCGAAGGGCCGATTGGAGCCCGGAGAGGATTATTTCCAACTCCGGCTCCTCGGCGGTTACGGCCATGGCACACAATTCCCGGATTCGATCTTCCAATCGCCTGAGCATAGGGACTGCGCCAGAACTGTTCGTAGGTTCCCACAGCGTCGAATGACAGTTCGATACCATACACACTGTATATCTGCACTTTATGATACCGTATCTATCCTGTCTCTCCCCCAGTGAGGGTGGGGCGGGAGGAGAATCGCTATTTGCAAGGCGAAAGGCGAGAACGACTGATGAAATTAGCGGCAGAGGTCGCCGCAGAGCAAGACCCGAAGAAATTCCTCGCCCTTATTGTCGAACTCAACGAGCTGCTCGAAGAGAAAGAACGTCGTCTTCAGTCACAAGGCCATCCCACCGGCAAACCAACTTCCAAGTAAATTCAAACTGCACAATTGCCCAACTGGTTAGGCCGCGGGTTTTTCTCTGGCAGCCGCTTCCTCAAGGAGCCGCAAGGTATGGAGCGCGTTGTTGAGAGCGCGATGTTCGGCGAGTGACGAACAGGTCAGTGTTTCTTCGGCCCCGATCGCGAAGCGCACAACCTAATTTCGGCAACGTGACTCGGCAATTTGTTACCGTCAAGTTCCTCCTGAATCGCCCAGCCAGCATGGGCATAGGAAGAACCAGCCAAGGCAAATCCGTCGCTAAGCAGGAAAGCGCCCGTAGCCGGATCGCCCACATCATGTGCGGGATTCGGTGAACCAGGGATTACGGAGCCGTGGCTGTATAACAGGAGGGTCCCATTCCATGGGGAGGGCACCTCAATGAGAAAAGTTGCTCCATCCGGCAACGTCCCAGTGAAAGTGCCAAGGGCTGCAACAGCACTTGCGGGGAAGGAAAGCAGCAGAAGGATTACGGCATAAATGGAGAATGCACATTTTGTCAGGCGCCACATAAAAGACCCACCGTTGAATACGGAATTCCCTCTTGCCATCGAAAACGGCACCGATTGCGACACCCATTTCGACTGCTGGCGACAGTTTTGGTGTTAGCACGATTTTCATCTTGAACGCTCCCGAAAGGCTGCCATCCACGCTAGCACTACGCAAATTGGCTTGATTCATAGTTTTCTTGCAGCGCGCGAGCCCGCTGCTGCCGATTGAACCGCTAAAACTCAGTTCCAAACAGAGCGCTCATTGGCAAGCAGGCGGCTGGCAATATTCCGCCGCCGCGCGATTGCATCTACAGGATCGTAACTGGCAAAGCTACGCAAAGCTGACATGTTCCGGCGCAAAGCATCGCCGTCGAGGCAGGCACCCAAAACATTCCGGCAGGAGATCTCGATTCGATCCATCGCTTCGCGCAAGAAAACGGCGCACACATCGGCGGCATTCTTGTCCCGCCGAGAAGCCGCGAGTTTGCGACTTCGGAGCAAGGTCGATTCCATCGCCAGGACCTCCATGATGATGTCGGAAATGCTCATCAGGACTTCTTGTTGCTTTTGCAGCTCCGTCCCGTATTTTTGATTTGCAATCCCGATAGCCAGTAGTGCAATTTGTTTCGCGTTGTGCACCAGCCGCGTTTCCTCATCCCCGTCCTCAGATTCGAGCGTCTTCGTGAATTTCCCGTTCAGGACCGCCTGAACAGCGGGAAGCAGCGCCAGTTGACCCCGGGCGGCACGTTTCAGCAGCATCCCCGGTATGAGCAGGCGGTTGATCTCGTTGGTCCCCTCAAAGAGACGGTTGACGCGGGAATCGCGATAGGCACGTTCGACCAGATAGTCCTGATGGTAGCCATAGCCACCGTGGATCTGCACTCCTTCATCCACCACATAGTCCAGCATTTCAGAGGCATAGACTTTAATCATTGAGCACTCTGCGGCGTACTCCTCAACCGCTTTGAGTTCCGTTCGAGAGGCATCGGATTTGTCCTGGGTGGCCGCTCTTAGCTGACTTTCGATTAGTCCCACCACCCGCCAAACCATCGATTCCACGACATAAATGCGAATGGCCATCTCCGCCAGCTTGTGCTGGATGGCTCCGAATTCCGCGATTGCGGAACCGAATGCCTTGCGTTCTTTGGCATACTTCAGGCTGACAGCAAGCACATTCTTGGCGGCACCGAGTGCGCCCGGGCCAAGCTTCAGCCGCCCCAGGTTCAGGATGTTAAAGGCGATGATGTGCCCGCGGCCAACTTCGCCCAGCACGTTCTCGACCGGCACCGGAACATTGTCGAAATAGACAGCCGTGGTCGAGCTTCCTTTCATACCCATCTTGTGCTCTTCCGCGCCGCTACTCACACCAGGAAAACTACGGTCCACCAGGAATGCGGTGAAGAGTTCGCCTCCCACCTTCGCGAATACGGTAAACAGATCCGCCGCACCACCGTTGGTGATCCACATCTTCTGTCCGTTCAGGACGTAGTGCTTGCCGTCTGGACTTAGATCGGCCCGGGTACGTATGGCAAGCGCATCCGAACCCGCCAACGGCTCGGTCAAAGCATAGGCCGCCAGGATCTCGGCCTTCGCCAGTCGGGGCAGATACCTCTGTTTCTGTTCCTCGGTTCCAAAGAAGAGGATGGGCAGCGTGCCGATGCCGGTGTGCGCTGAGTGCCAGGACCCGTAGGAAGCATCTCGTCCCAGGTGCTCGCCTACGATCATGACGGAAGCCAGATCCATTTCCATTCCGCCGAATCTTTCAGGAATCGCGACTGCGGTGAGTCCCAGGTCGGCCGACTTGCGCAACACATTGAGCGCGATGCCGGGCTTTTGCTGGCGGATCGCCACGAGATGGGGCTCGACGTCGTTCGCCCAGAATTCATCGACCGTACGGGCAATGGCAAGGTGCTCTTCACTCAGATCCTCAGCGGTGAAAACCTCGTCAGGCGAAAACTCTTCGATAAGAAATGCACCACCGCTTATCTTGGGAGAAGTTGCTGCAGCTGTTGTCATCGTTCACCCCAGTAACGCTTCGGTCGGTTCCGCGTGCAGGATGTATCGGATGCAATTTGGGGAACCACAGTTGGAACTCCGCGAAACATGCCCCATGCCGTCTCTGCAAATTGTGTTAGCCTATATCATCTGTTAGTAGATAACGTCAAGTCCAATGGCCGGGAATAACCGGACTCAAGCGGCTTTGGTCCAGTTTGTGACGATCCCAGGCGTGATGTTAGAGTGACGGTCCATGGCGCCGTGCGCAAACTGGCATCCCCCAATGTCTTAAGGAGATGGAAATGACGGCTCCTGCTGATGCTGCCAGATCTCTGCGAAGCGCGCACGCTCGACGGAGCTTGAGGAGACGAAAGAAGTCAGCCCCAGTCCAACAGCCGCTTGGCCTGCGTGAACGTAAGAAGGCTCGGCTGCGCCAGCAGATTATCGAGACCGCTGTTAGATTGTTCCGCAAACATGGCTACGAGAACACCCGCATTGACGATATTGTCCAGATTCTCGAGATCAGCCAGCCAACCTTCTTCCGGTATTTTCCCAGCAAAGATGCGGTTCTGCGAGACGTCGGCAAGCGCGGCTTCGCGTGCATCGTCGAACATCTCAAGTCGGAACTTTCCAGCGAAGCTGACACGGCAGCGCGTTTGCGCCGCTTATATCGCGCCTTGGCGCGCGAGGTGGAAGCCGACCGTCGACTCTGGGAGGCGGTGGTCCTGTCGGGCGCGATGGATCCCGTGCGTTCTCCGGAGATGCGCGGGCCCGAGGGGGTCGCGATCGGCTTACTGCGGGAGATTCTCGCCCAGGGCCAGCGACGCGGTGAGATCACTCGCGTCTTCCCAGTCCTTCATCTCTCCGAATTCATGGAGGGACTCTATCAGACCGTGGTTCGGCAATGGGCGGTGGATCTCACTGGACCCCACAAGCTGGGGGAACGCGTTGACAGTGCCGTGGAGTTTTTCTTGCGCGGCGTCCAGCCCTGACGATTTCAGATACCGCACCCCTTCCTCGGAAACGTGAGGCGAAACGCATGAAGGCTGTCGTCCTGCGCGAATTCAAAAAGCCGCTCGCGGTGGAAGAGGTCGGCCAACCTCAGCCGGGAACTGACGAAGTGCTGATACGCGTAGAAGCCTGCGGTGTCTGCCATTCCGATGTGCACGTCGCCGATGGAGACTGGGCGCAGTTCGCGAAAATCGTTAAAACACCATTGATCCCCGGCCACGAGATCGCCGGGGTCGTGGTCGAAAAAGGCGCGGCGGTACAGGATCTGCAAATCGGCGATCGGGTCGGAGTACCCTGGATTCACTGGACCTGCGGCGAGTGCGAGTTCTGCCGCGAAGGAAATGAAAACCTCTGCCGGCGGCAAAAGATCACTGGTGTCACCGTCGATGGCGGCTATGCCGAATTCGTGAAGGCGCCGGCAAGCCACGTACTCACGATCCCGGACAGTCTTTCTTCAATCCAAGCTGCTCCCTTTTTCTGTGCAGGCGTTACCGTCTACCGGGCACTCAAACGCGCCAACATTTTGCCCGGGCAGCGTCTCGCGGTCTTTGGTATTGGCGGCCTGGGACACCTGGGTGTGCAGTTCGGGCAAGCGCTGGGGGTGGAGGTCGCGGCGATCGATATCTCCGAAGAAAAGCTGGCACTTGCCAGATCGTTGGGTGCTTCTGCAACACTCAATGCTGCTACAACCAATGTGATCAAGGAACTGCGCGATAGAGGCGGAGTTCACGTGGCGCTGGTGACATCGGCAGCGCGAGCATCCTACGACACGGCGTTCTATGGTCTGCGGCCCACGGGTACTCTCCTGGTTGTGGGCCTGCCGGCTGATCCGATATGCTTTCCCCCGATCTTGATGGCCGCGGGAGAAGTCCGTATCCAAGCTTCCACCGTCGGAACCCGACAGGATTTGCGGGAGGTTCTGGTAATGGCTGCCGCCGGCAAAGTGCGTTGCCAGGTAGCAGCTCGCCCCCTTGCCGATGCGAACGAGGCATTGAATCAACTCCGCCGTGGGCAGGTTTCCGGCCGCCTTGTTCTCGCTCCCACCTGAGTGCGCCAGCTCGACGAGGGGGCCTATGCAGACTCCCTGCGGGCGAGCCAGCCGTGCCGCCCGATCCCGCGTTGCCCAAGTGCTTCCCATTGCTGACTTTCCGTCTGACTTTCCGTCTTGACGTTAGTAACTATTATGTGATACTCACTCTCGCAATCTTGGGGGCCCGGAGTTCGTTGGCTTTTCCAATGCCTCCTTGCCGCAAGAGACATAGGCCTCTCGAGCATTCAGCGGCGATCCGAGATCGTAAGGGCACCAAGAGTGCGCGAGGAACTGACTGGCAGATGGGCTTACTCGGAATTACTTCGGCGATGTCCTACGTATCCAGAAAGGAGAATCCTATGAAGTCACTGGCATGCGGTGTTGTGTGCTTCCTGCTCGCAACCTTTATGGCTCATGCGCAGGGCGTCGGCACGTCGGGAGAGATCACTGGAACTGTAACGGATGCTTCCGGTGCGGTTTTGCCGAAGGCAACTGTCGATGTGGTCGATACACAGACCGGCCTGAAGCGCACGGCAGTGACAAATAGCACAGGTCAGTTCCGAGCAGCCGGGCTGTCGCCGGCAACTTACGACGTCAGTGCGGAGCTGCCGAGTTTTGCGACGGAGATTCGTAGAGGCGTCACTGTCGCCGTCGGGCAGACGGTCATCTCCGATTTCCAGCTGAAGCCGTCGCAAGTCGCGACGGTTGTCGAGGTCACGGACCAGCCACCCGTGGTGGAGACTGAACGCGGGAGCCAAGCGGACAGAATCACACAACAGTACATCACGGACCTCCCCATTGACCGGCGCGATTACCTCACGTTCACGTTGCTCGCGCCCGGTGTGTCGGATTCCACCAGGCTGGCGGGGGACCAGGATTTTAGAGTCAAGCAAACACCGCAAAGCGGGCTGTCGTTCTACGGTAGCAATGGCAGAGGAAACAGCATCACGGTGGACGGGGGTGAGACCTCGGGCGATAGCGGGGGCCAGCGCCTTACGGTAAGCCAGGACGCGGTGCAGGAGTTTCAGATCAATCGCAGCAACTACGCCGCCGACTTGGGGTCAGCCACAGGTGCTTCGATCAATATTGTAACCAAGTCGGGCACCAACAATGCGCATGGCAGCCTCTATGGTTTTTTCCGCAACGATGCGATGGATGCGCAAAATCCGTTTTCGTTTAGCCAGGCATTGCATGCCGGCCAGACCTTCAATCCGGCCAATCCTGACTCTCTGGGTTCTCCGGTTAAGGATACTTTGAGTCGTCAGCAGTTCGGTGGGACGCTGAGTTTCCCGATTAAGAAAGATAAGACATTTCTGTTTGTGGCTTTCGAAGGCTTGCGGCAGAATGCGCAGAACGCGGTTCCTCTGCTGACGAATACCAATATTTTTCGTCCGACGGCCGCCCAGAATGCCATTATTGCCGGGCTGGCGACCTCATCGGTACCGGGCGTGACTTGCTTCACGGGCCTAACCCTGCCGCCGGCTATTTGCGCTTTTGCTCTCCAGAGCATTCTGACCCTGAACCCGAATCCCGGTCCGAACCCATTCGTGTCGCCCACCCAGGCCGCGCTGAATGGCTTCTTGCTAAATCAGTTTGAAACTGAGGGTGGTCTGTTTCCTTTCAACACCCGCCAATACGAAGCGTCGGGCCGCCTGGATCATCACTTTAATGTGAACAACGAGCTTTCTCTGACCTACAGGTATGGGCATGACTTGGAGGAATCGCCGGACGTAAATTCCCTGACCGCTTTTTCGGCGGGAAGTTCGATCCACACCTACGACCATAATTTGCAAGCTACCTGGTACCGCCAGATCAGTCCGAAGACGCAGAATGAGGCACGGGCGCAATGGGACTACTACCACTTCAATGTGTTCCCCAACGTGCCGGCACAGGTGGGGCTGCAGATTCCCAGTTTTATCAACAATATTGGATCGAACATTTTTCTGCCCAACCTTACAATATTGCGGCGTTACGAATTCGCCGACAATCTCACCACGATCCATGGCAATCACACTCTAAAGTTCGGCGCTTACGAGTTGCTCCGCGGCAATCACACGGAGTCGCACACCTTCTTCCCCGGTCGTTTTGTGTTCGGGTCGCTGCCCGGATTTCTGGTAAGTCCACAGCTTGCCACCACCACCATCAACCCGCTTCAATCGGCAACGTTGGGGCTGCCCCAGGTTTACCAGCAGGGTTTCGGAGTTCCAACGTACCCGTATTACACTCGACCGCTGACGGCGTTTTACGCGCAGGACTCCTGGAAAGTAACGCCAAGCTTGACCCTGAACTACGGACTGCGCTACGACCTCGACACGCAATTCGCCCCATTGACCACGTATAAGAAAGATTTTGGCCCCAGGGTTTCCTTCGCGTGGGACCCCTCCAAGAATCACAAGACAGTGGTTCGGGGTGGATACGGAATCTTTTACGGACCTGTGGACGTCCAGATTCCCGACGTCGATTACAGCCTGGGGGTGCGGAATGCCAATAATTCTGCGGTCGGGAACAGTGTCGCGGGGAATCAGGCCGCAAACGTCTCCGGGATCTGTGGAGTCTCCCAGTTCGGAGTAGCGATAATCCCCGGTAGTGGCGGCAGCCCTTGCAACCGAGAGATTTCCATTTATGCCGATCCGATCGGTGGGGTTCCGCCCTTGGGCATAGCAGGGGCGGCAACTATTTTCCAGACACTGTTTGCCAATGGGGCGCCGGGCAACGCGATTGGCTGCACAACTCCTGCTGCGGGCAACAACGCCTGCATCACCCCGGCTGCCATGGCTGGCCCGTTTCCGGGTACCCAGCCAGTTGGCATCGACGTTACCAATAGCGGACCCCTTTCTCCGTTGCAGGTACTCTTCGTGAACCAGCCGGGTTATCGCCCACCCATCGCGCAGCAGGCATCCTTCGCAATTGAACGTGAGCTCGCACCAGGGCTGTCAATTTCTCTCAGCGCTATCTATTCGCACACCCAGCACCTCCCGATCGCAATCGATACCAATCTGTTGCCGGCACCGCTCAGCACGGTAACCCTGGCCAACGGTGAGAAGGTTTCGTATCGCAACTGGAATACTACGGCGGCTGGAGCCGACCCGCTGGGTGGAGTTGAGGGCCTGCCCTGCGACACCGCCCAATGCTTCGTGAATCCCCTGATTGTGCAGAACAACCAATACAGCTCCGAGTCGTATGCGATCTACTGGGGCGGCATCCTGGAAGTCACGAAACGCTTCAGCGATCACTTCTCGGTCTTTGGGAACTACACGTTCAGTAAAGGGCTCGACACATCCACAGATTACAACACGGACTATGGTCCACAGGATCCGACCAACCTCAATCTAGATCGTAGTCTTTCCGAGTTTGATGAGCGGCACAAAGTTGTGATCGCGGGAGTGCTCGACAGCCCCTGGAAACAAAGTGTCCTTTCGGGTTTTGAGCTAGCTCCAATTTTCTCGTACCACAGCGGACATCCTTTCAATCTGCTGGCGGGAGGAGAGGTGAACGGCGACAATCACACCACCAATGAACGTCCCATCGGAGCCCCGCGCGACACGGGTCTCGGTCCCAGCTACGTCGACTTCGACATGCGTTTGAGTTGGCGGCATAAGCTAGGCGAGAAGGCTACCCTGCAGCTTACGGCCGAAGGATTTAATCTCGCAAACCGGACAAATTTTGCCAGCGTAAACAATGAGGTTGGCCCTGTTTTCGGTGTTATTCCCGGGTTCACGACCTTCAACGTGAAGGGGATTCGTCCGGGCACCGCCCTTGCGGGCGGCGGGACGGCTACGCCCAGCACGCCGCTGGCTTTCACGTCCGCATTGCCCAAACGCCAGATCCAACTCGGCGTGCGCTTCTCGTTCTGAGGGGAGGACTGAATGGCGTTCGTCGAGAATCAGGCAGCCAGGATTTATTGGGATGAACGAGGCCAAGATGAGCCCATTTTGTTCATCATGGGACTGGGGTATCCATCGGCAATGTGGCACCGCACCCGTCCCGCATTGGCAGCACGCTATCGCACGATTGCCTTGGACAACCGCGGCGCCGGACGAAGCGATACGCCTCCGGGCCCCTATTCGATCCGGCTGATGGCATCTGATGCGGCGGCGGTGCTGGATGCCGCCGGCATCGAAAGCGCGCATGTGTTCGGCGTTTCGATGGGCGGAATGATCGCGCAAGAGTTTGCATTGCAATACCCGCAGCGAGTCTTGTCACTGATTCTCGGCTGCACTGCAGCGGGCGGGCCCACCGCGGTGCGAGCCGATGCGGAAGCTACCCGGTTGCTGATGAGGCGCGACAAAATGAGCTCTGAGGATGCTGCCGAAGCCGCTGTGCCGTTTATCTACGATCAGTCGACTCCGCGTGAATGGATTGAGGAAGACCTGGCAATTCGCAGGCCATGGTTTCCGAGCCCAGAAGGATACGCAGCGCAGTTGCAGGGAATCCTCGCCTGGGAGGCCTATAGCCGCCTTGCCCAAATCGTTGCTCCGACGATGGTGATCCACGGCGAGTCCGATCGACTGGTGCCGCCGGGAAACGCCAATCTGATTGCCGAGCGAATCCCGGGTGCGAAACTGGTCATGATTCCGCGTGCCAGCCATCTCTTCCTGACTGATCAGCCAGAAGCTGCCCATCGCGCGATTTTGGATTTTCTGGCGGCTCAGAGCGCAGCGACGACGGCCGGTAAGGATCGAGAGCGCGCAGAGGGACAACCTCTCGGCGATTCTTCGTCTCAGAACTTCGGCGAGGAGGAGAAAGCTTCATGTTGAAGGGGGTCGCAGATACGACGCAAAACACGTCCAGGAACGTGAAGGATCTTTTCAATCTCTCTGGCCGCGTCGCAATTGTCACTGGGGGCTCCATCGGGCTCGGACGTCAGATCGCGGAGGGGCTAGCGGAAATGGGAGCTAACCTGGTGCTTTGTGCCCGTAAGCAGGAGCGTTGTCAGCAAGCTGCGGAAGAATTTCAGCAACTGGGAGTACGAACCCTGGCGCTCGGCTGTGACGTCAAGAATCCGGCCGACATACAGGCAGTGGTCGATGCTGCCTTTTCACAATTCGGACAGATCGATGTTCTGGTGAATAATGCGGGGATTTCCTGGGGCGCCCCCGTGGAAGAAATGCGCCTCGAAGATTGGAATAAAGTAATCGAGACTAACCTTACCGGGACGTTTCTATGCGCACAAGCCGTGGGTAAGGTCATGATCAAGCAAGGTCGCGGAAAGATCATCAATATTGCCTCAGTGGCTGGATTGGGTGGTGCTCCACCCGCACTCCCAGCCATTGGGTATCATGCCAGCAAGGGCGGCGTCATCAGCTTCACCAAAGACCTCGCCTGCAAATGGGCAACGCACAACATCCAGGTGAATGCGATTGCTCCCGGCTGGTTTCCCACGCACATGTCGAGCCGGGTGCTGGAGCACAACCGTGAACTTTTCCTCTCCCAGATTCCTCTCGACCGTTTTGGCAATGAACATGACCTGAAAGGAGCCGCTGTCTTCCTCGCTTCCGACGCCTCCGATTACGTCACCGGCCACGTTTTGGTGGTGGATGGAGGCCAGTCCGCCTGGTAGCACTCGGCGATGTCATGAATATCCCTCTCACTCCGGTGCGCTTTCTGCGTTATGCCGAGCAGCAGTTCCCGGGCAAGACCGCCGTTGTTTGTGGAGACCAGAGGTTCACTTACGCGCAATTTGCCGAACGGGCGCGCGGGCTGGCTGGTGTTCTACTTGAAGCAGGAGTACAATCCGGCGACCGGGTCGCGTTTCTCAGCCTCAACTGCCATCGACTCCTCGAGGCGTATTACGGTGCTTTAGAGGCCGGTGCGGTTTTGCTTCCACTGAATTTCCGGCTTGCTCCCCATGAACTGGCCTACATTCTGAACGATTCCGGAGCAAAGGTACTTTTTCTTGAGAAAGAGTTCCTGGAAGTCGTGAATTCCTTTCGGGAAAGCGCTCCCAACATCCAGACTTTCATCTTGCTCGATGCGCCACCCCAGGCGTGCTGGCTTTCGCCGAAGAATTATGAAGACAGCTTGGCGAGCGCCGCGCCCCACCGCGCCGACGTTATGGAATTCGACGAAGATTCCCTGGCCGAGCTCTTCTATACCAGCGGCACCAGCGCCAATCCCAAGGGAGTAATGCTGACCCACCGGAATATTTATCTCCATGCCCTGTCGGTGTCTCTCCGATTTAACACGAACACCGATACCGTGGAGTTGCACACCATTCCGTTATTTCACGCCAATGGTTGGGGCGGAGCCCATTCCGTCACCTTTGCGGGAGGCCGTCACGTCATGATTTCGCGCTTCGTTCCCGCCGAGGTCTTTCGTCTGATCGAGCGGGAGAGAGTGCACTCCTTGAGCCTTGTGCCCATCATGGCGCTTGCCTTGGTCAACTCTCCGGAGAGGCCAAAATATGACCTGAGCAGCCTGCAATGGATATCCATTGGCGGGGCTGCGTCCTCTCCAACCCTGGTGCGTGAGGTCGAGGAAAAACTCGGCTGCACCTGCTTCTCGGGCTACGGCCTGACGGAAACTGCCCCGGTGCTGTCTACTTCCCAGATCAAGCCAGGATTCGAGCGGGAGGGGGAACAGCGCTTTGTGGCGCAGGCCATGACTGGATGCGCCATCCCCGGGGTTGAGCTTCGTGTCGTGGATTTCGAAGACAAGGACGTACCTCGCGATGCCAAGACCATGGGTGAGATCATCGCTCGCAGTGACGGTGTCATGGCGGGCTACTGGCGGCAGCCCGAGGCCAGCGCCGAAGCCCTGCGCGGTGGATGGTTTCATACCGGAGACATGGCTACCATTAACGAGGACGGCTACATCCTTATTGTTGATCGCCGGAAAGACATCATCGTCAGTGGTGGCGAAAACATTTCCTCGCTCGAGGTGGAGAAAGCTCTCGCGGCACATCCCAACATCTACGAGGCTGCCGTCATCCCCGTCCCAGACGAAAAATGGGGTGAGGTCCCCAAAGGCTTGGTGGTCGTGAAACCGGGATCCCAACTGAGCGAATCGGAATTGATCGAGTTCTGCCGCACTCGTCTGGCCCATTTCAAGTGCCCACGTTCCATCGAGTTCGTGGAGGCTCTGCCAAAGACCGCAACCGGAAAAATCCTGAAGAAAAATCTGCGCAAGAAGTACTGGGCTGCGCAAACCAATGTTTCGCCCGAATTTGCACCGCGCAAGTGAACCTTTGAATGGAACATCCGGGTTCATCCGCGGTCAGTTCTAGAACTGCATACTTCAGACCGGAGTGCCCCTGCGATGAGCGATCTAGTTCAACTCACCAAAGATCAAGACGTCGCAATCATCACCATCAACAATCCCCCGGTGAACGCCCTCGGCCCTGGCGTGCCCGAAGGTATTTCCCAAGCAGTCAAGGAAGTCACCCAAGACGAGAGTGTCAAAGCCGCGGTACTCATGGGTGCTGGGCGCACGTTCGTCGCCGGAGCGGACATCAAAGAGTTCGGCAAGATAACTTCGGGGAAGACAGCTCGCGGAGCCGGCCTCCTGCCCCTGCTACGGCAGATCGAAGATTGTCCTAAGCCGGTGGTGATGGCCATTCATGGTACAGCGTTCGGCGGGGGCCTGGAGCTGGCCATGTCTGGCCACCATCGGGTGGGGGCTCCGGACGCCCAAGTCGGTCAGCCCGAAGTGAAGCTCGGCATCATTCCGGGCGCCGGCGGGACGCAACGTCTGCCTCGGTTAGCGGGCGTGGCTAAGGCTGTCGAGATGTGCGCCCAGGGCAATCCAATTCCAGCACGGGAAGCATTGGACTACGGCATCCTCGATCGGCTGATCGAAGGCGATCTGCTGACCGGTGCGATCGCTTTCGCGCGCGCGGTTCTGGGAAAGCCAGCGCCCAAAACTCGCGAGCGCAACCAGAAGCTCGGCACGCCGGAACAGAATGCGCCCATCTTCGCCGCCGCACGTGAGCTCGCGCGCCAGAAGCAGCGTGGCATGATCGCCCCATTGGCCGCCATCGACGCGGTGGAAGCTGCCACCCGGCTGCCCTTCGATGAAGGTTGTGAGGTCGAGAGAAAACTGTTCAACGACTGTCTCTTCTCGGACCAGTCCAAGGCGTTCATTCACGTCTTCTTTGGTGAGCGCGAAGTGGCCAAGATCCCCGATATACCAAAGGAAACTCCGATTATCCCGGTGAACTCAGTAGCGGTTGTGGGCGCGGGAACGATGGGCGGCGGAATCGCCATGGTCTTCGCCAACGCCGGCATCCGCGTCTTGCTCAAGGACGCAGACCCGCCAGCGCTGGATCGTGGGATGGAGGTCATTCGGAAGAATTACTCGAGTTCAGTCAGGCGCGGCCGGTTCACGCAACAATTTGTGGATGAGCGTCTGCAACTGATTAAGCCTGTGCTTGGCTACGACGATTTTGACAAAGTGGACATGGCGGTCGAAGCTGTGTTCGAGGGCATGCAGCTTAAGAAAGAAGTATTCGGGCAATTGGATCGCGGGTGTCGACCTGGCGCGATCCTGGCGAGTAATACGTCAACCCTGAGCATCGACGAAATAGCCTCAGCCACAGCGCGGCCTGAAGCTGTAATCGGTACACATTTCTTCAGCCCGGCGAACGTGATGCGCCTGCTCGAAATTGTGCGTGGCAAGGCCAGCAGCAAAGCGGTCATCGCAACCTGCATGCAACTTTCCAAGAAGCTCGGCAAGGTCGGCGTTCTGGTGGGCAACTGCCGCGGGTTTGTAGGAAACCGCATGTTCGGCCCCTACCGTCGCGAAGCACAGTTCCTGGTGGAAGAGGGCGCAAGCATTGAAGCGGTTGACCAGGCGCTTTACGACTTCGGCATGGCGATGGGTCCGCTGGCTACCGGCGATCTTGCCGGCCTAGACGTAGGGTGGCGCATCCGCAAAGAATTTCGGCATCTGGAAAAACCAGGAACCCGGCAGCCGTTTGCCGAAGACCGTCTGTGCGAAATGGGACGCTATGGTCAGAAAACCGGTGCCGGCTGGTACAAGTACGACGAGAACCGTCGCGCGATTCTCGATCCCGAAGTCGTCGACTCGCTTCGCAAATGGTCTGCCGAAGCCGGCATCCCACAGCGCAAGATCTCGCCGGAAGAAATCGTCGATCGCTGCATCCTGGCCCTTGTGAATGAGGGCGCACGCATCCTCGAGGAGGGTATCGCCGTGCGCGCTGTCGACATCGACATCATTTACCTGAATGGGTACGGATTTCCGGCCTATCGCGGAGGACCGATGTGGTACGCCGACACTGTGGGGCTGAATAAGGTCCGCGACCGCATTTCGGAATTCCACCGACAGCAGGGCGAACTCTGGGAGCCAGCTCCTCTGCTCAAGCGACTAGCTCAAGAGGGCAAGACCTTCGCCGAATACCATCAGAGCCAGGACTTGACGGCCGCGTGAAAGTGAGTGCCATCTACACACATCGAGAAACCGTTGGGTGACGCATGGGTCGCCTTCTTCTGATTCGGCATGCACAAGCGTCCTTCCTCGATCAGAATTACGACAAACTTTCCGCGATCGGAGAAGCGCAGGCTCTTCGATTGGGGCAGTACTGGGTGCGACAGAAGATGGTGTTTCACCAGGTCTGCACGGGACCACGTGTCCGGCAAAAGGACACCGCGAGGATCGTGGCCGCCGTCTATCGCGATGGCGGCCTCCCTTTCCCCGAACCGGTCGTAATGCAGGAGTTCGACGAATACCACGGTGACGGTGTGCTGGAGCATGGTCTCTCCCGGCTGCTCGGAAGCAACAGCGAGGTTCGCAAACTGCATCAAGCGTTTGAGAACTCGAGCAGTGCAGACCTGCGACTGGCGAATTTCGAGAAAATGTTCGAGATGCTGATCACCAAGTGGGTCGACGGAGAGATCGTTCTCCCCATGGTGGAGTCGTGGGCGGAATTCTGTACCCGAGTCGACCGCGGTCTATCGCAATGTATGTCTGTGAAAGGTCGGGGTCAACAACTGGCGATTTTCTGTTCGGGTGGTCCTATAGGGGTCGCCATGCGGCGCGCTTTCCACCTCTCATCGCAAGACACGCTCCGAGCAGCCTGGATGGTGCGGAACTGTTCTCACAGCGAGTTCCTGTTCTCCAATGATCGCTTTACTCTGAGTACGTTTAATGCCTTTCCACATCTGGACGACATCTCGTTGTTGACTTATAGATAGCATTCGTGCGCACACGCAAGTGAGGCGCAGTTCTGGGAGCTTCACGAGTCTGACATGGCCGACCTTCGCGACCATCCAACTTCCGTACGAGCCGGGGAAGAACTCGATCTGTCCCGGCTCGAACCGTTCTTGCGTAGCCATTTTCCTGACGCCACCGGCACTCTTAGCGTCGCACAATTCCCCAGCGGCCATTCCAACCTGACTTATCTGGTGTGTCTGGGCGACTGCCAGATGGTGCTGCGCCGTCCTCCGTTCGGCAGTAAGGTCAAAACCGCGCATGATATGAGTCGGGAGTACCGCGTACTCTCGAAACTGCACCTGGTTTACCCGCAAGCTCCGACGGCGCTTCTTTACTGTGAAGACACGACGGTGCTCGGTCCTCCCTTCTACCTGATGGAACGGATACAAGGAATCATCCTGCGCAGAGATCCTCCTGAAGGGCTGGGAACTAACGCCGAGACGGCCCGCCAGTTGAGCGAAGCGTTTGTCGACAATCTCGCCCGGCTCCATGGCCTGGACTACACGGCCATCGGATTGGCAGATCTGGGGAAACCCCAAGGCTACTTGGATCGTCAAGTGAAGGGCTGGATCGACCGCTACCGCGGTTCCCGGACTCACGACTTGCCGGAAGTTGAGAGCATCTCTGTCTGGCTGAATGAACGCAGACCGCGCGAGACTTCCTACGCGTTGATTCACAATGATTACAAGTATGACAATGTCGTGCTTGATCCAATCGATATCACCAGGATTGTGGGCGTGCTCGATTGGGAGATGTGCACCATCGGTGATCCACTCACCGATCTCGGCACGGCCTTGGCGTACTGGGTCGACCCACAAGACCCCGAAGAACTGAAGCAAATCCGCTGGGGCCCTACAATATTGGCTGGCACTATGACGCGGTCAGAACTTGTCTGCCGCTACGCTCAAACCACTGGGCGTGACGTCAGCAACATGATTTTCTATCGCGTTCTCGCTCTCTTCAAGGTGGCGGTCATTATCCAGCAGATCTATTACCGCTATCATCAGGGCCTGACCAAAGACACTCGCTTTGCCTCTATGCCGGAAGTAATCAAGGTTGTCTTGCGTGCGGCCTTGCGCTCAGCCGAGCACAGTTCGCTTTGATCGAAGTATGGATCGGAATGCACAAGGACCACCCGACTAAGAGTAATAGCGGATTACCCACTCCGCTACGCAGCAAGGCTTATCTGAATTCTCACCCTCGATGACTACCGAAAACGTGGCTTCCACACCGTCGGCAATGTCCTTGAGCGCCTGCAGTGTGAAACGGGCTCGAATCCTGGAGCCTGCGGGAACCGGAGACGGAAAGCGGACTCGATTCAGGCCGTAGTTGACGCTCATCCTCACGCCACTCCCGATCTGAATTGCTTGCTGCAGGAAGTGACTTAGGAGGGAAAGCGTCAAGAAACCGTGCGCAATCGTGGTGCCGTACGGTGAATCCCGCTGCGCCCGTTCGCGATCGACATGAATCCACTGCCGGTCCTCCGTGGTTTCGGCAAACTGCTGAATTCGGTCCTGCGTGACCGAAAACCATTCCGTTGTTGCGATTTCGCGGCCCACGGAGCGTCTCAGGGAATGCGGGTTTTCCACGACCAGTGGCGGCACGGAATTCTCCTTGAGGCCAGGCGGATCAGTGTGGTGGAGATTGCGCATGAGGCTTCCTCCACTTTTCCAGTTCCAGCTTGGCAACCGCTTCTGTGTGCACTTCATCCGGGCCATCGGCCAGTCGCAGGGTGCGAACGTTGGCCCACGCGCTGGCGAGAAAGGTATCTTGAGAAACGCCGGCGCCCCCGTGCGCTTGAATACTCCTGTCCAGAACGCGTAACGCCACATTGGGCGCAACAACTTTGATCATGGCGATCTCAGCCCGCGCTGCTTTGTTGCCGGCCGTGTCCATCATATAGGCAGCCTTCAAAGTCAAAAGACGAGCCTGCTCGATCTCCATGCGTGAGGTAGCAATGTGGGCGCGCAGGGTTCCCTGTTCGGCCAGCGGTTTGCCGAAAGCCACGCGCGATTGCACACGTTCGCACATGATTTCGAGGGCGTGCTCGGCCACCCCGATACACCGCATGCAGTGATGAATGCGGCCAGGTCCCAGTCGTCCCTGCGCGATCTCAAAACCCCGCCCTTCGCCCAGCAACATATTCGAGACCGGCACCCGGACATTCTTAAGGACGACTTCGCCATGGCCATGGGGCGCATGATCGTACCCAAATACCGTCAGCAGCCGTTCGATCTTCACTCCCGGGGCCGACATCGGCACCAAGACCATCGACTGCTGTTGATAACGCTGAGCCGAAGGATCCGTCTTGCCCATGAAGATCGCGACCTTGCAGCGCGGATCGCCCGCTCCCGAAGCCCACCACTTACGGCCATTAAGGACATACTCGTCGCCGTCCCGAACGATGCTCGCCTCAATGTTGGTCGCGTCCGACGAAGCTACCGCAGGTTCGGTCATAGCAAAGCACGAGCGGATCTCTCCGGCGAGCAGCGGCTTCAACCAACGCTCCTTCTGCTCCGGTGTGCCATAGCGCGCGAGCACCTCCATGTTCCCAGTGTCGGGCGCCGAGCAGTTGAATACTTCGGGAGCCATCATGCTGCGGCCCATAATCTCGCATAAGGGCGCGTATTCGAGATTGGTGAGTCCAGCGCCGTGCTGGTCATCGGGCAGGAACAGGTTCCAGAGACCCGCCGCGCGAGCTTTCGGCTTGAGTTCTTCCATCACAGCCGTCGGCGACCATCGGTTGCGCTCAATCTCATCCTGGAAGCGCTGTTCGTTTGGATAGATGTATTCGTCCATGAAGGCTCTCAAACGGCGTTGCAGGTCTTCGACGTTCTTGCTGAATGCGAAATCCATGTGCGTTGCCTACGTTTCCGCTCACCTTCAATGCGCGTTCCACGCTTGGTGTCCACGGGTTGAACGGGACCGGGTGCTCAACTCAATGGTCGCCACCCGACTGACTCCGTTCCAGGCGCTCGCGGGCGTAGAAGACGCACGCGATTATATAAAAATCAGATCGCGGGAGTCTCGATCACGTGATAGCAACTCTTCCGAGCTGCCTTCGGATTTTTCTTGCTTGAGCTGGACATCCTCGCTCAGTGATCGAAGGTGCGGAATTTATTGTTGGAGATAGATTGCATTGCTGCAAGGCAGCTCTACGCTGAGTGTCGCAGCCCTCAGTTTCGGGCGGAAAGCCAGTGCATAGTCGCGAAGCGTGGCTCACGGACCGCTGACCTAGAATCGCAGAGCCGTGAGAACGAAGCCGCCCGCGTTTGCGGCGGACTCGGGCCCTATGCACATTCAATGGAGTGGAGGGCGGCGTGGAGGTGCAGCAGAGCGGTGCGCGCTGGCTCATTTTTCCTCACCATCGTTGCTGGATTGGAGTGGCGGCTTATGCCGTGGCCCCGAAGGATCGGTCGAGTAGCTATCTTAAGGACATCCTCCACGGGCATCTGCTCGAAATGTAGTTTTGTCTTGAGCATCACTTGCTCCTGGATGAGACCCTAGCAGTCTTCGAAGTTTACGGGTCATTTCTGTAAGGAATGATTTTGAAAGTCTCGTAGGTTACTTTAGCGTTGCCACTTGCTAACATCAGCAATCCTAACGCGGACTTATTGCGGGGTGCCGCGCATCGATCAGGTTCGCACCGGTGGGCGTGCCCGACTGTATTGGAGGAATACAAACGCAGGATGGATTGGCTGGCGGAAGCGGGATAACTGCTTGGTATAGTGACCGTCCTTTACTTTGGTGAGCTGGTCTCAACCCAACGCATAATAGATTCGGGAGTCGTTGCGGTGCTACGGTACGCAATTGAAGTTCGCAAGGAGGCGAAATTATCCAGCGACGCAGCGCTGATGGAACTGGCGAACCTTTAGACAGGAAATGCAGTTTTGATTTGCAGTGCAGCGGCCCTCCCCCGATGAAACATCTGAACATCCGCTGGAATCCTGAGTTGCAGGAATGGTTTTGTCATAGGTGCGGCCGAAGCTCCGACCATGCCACCCTGCACGACGCCCAGGTCGAAATGGAGCAGTTCGAGTGTGACCTTCAGACCACGGAACCAAAGCAAGACAACCTGCCCGGGCGGCGGGTCAAATAGTGCACGCCTTTAGTGCTTTGTGTCCCTATGAGACATCGCGTCCCACGGGATATCTGACAACCTACTGTTCTTCCTTCTTTTCCGGTTCTTTAGGAAGCGGCTTCTCAATGGGTTTACGCGGCAGCATTTGGTCGCGCGTGGCAGCGTCGTAGACGAAGCTGGCCACGATCACGGCGATCTGCTTCAGGTCGTCGGGCTGGAGCCGGTCGTAGAGATCCATGTTGGAATGGTGGGTGCGGGTTTCGTATTCAATCGGATCCTGAATGAACTGGAAGCCGGGAATGCCGACGGCGTCGAAGGAAAGGTGATCGGTGCCGCCGGTATTGCGCATGGTAAGTGTGGTCATGCCGAGATCTTTGAAAGGGCGCATCCAGGCTTCAAAAATAGGCGCCACCGCCGCGTTCTCCTGTAGATAAATGCCGCGAATCTTTCCCGTCCCGTTGTCGACGTTGAAATAGGCCGAGACCTTCGCTTGCTCGGGCTTAACCGAGACCGGACCAGCTTCGCGCCGCAGCAACGTAGGCATGCCTTTCATCAAAGGATCGTCCATGGGCGGACGTGAACCGAAATGCTGCTGAACATATCCTTGCGATCCCAGCAGTCCTTGTTCTTCGCCGCTCCACAGACCGATGCGGATGGTGCGGCGCGGCTTGATGTCGAGCGCTTTCAGAATGCGCACTGCTTCCATCATGACGATGGTGCCAGCGCCATTGTCAGTGGCGCCGGTGCCGGCGTGCCATGAGTCGAGGTGAGCGCCCAGCATGACGACTTCGTCTTTCTTGTCGGCGCCGGGGATTTCGGCGATGGTGTCGTACTGCATGGCATCGTCATCATAGAAAGTATTGGCAACATTCGCTTCGAGCGTCACATCTTTTTTCTGCTGCAGCAGCCGGGCGATGCGAGTCCACGGTTCTGACGCTATGGTGATCTTGGGAACGGTCGCAGTTTCTCCCTGCTTGTAAGACCCGCCCGACTGGACAAAAACCGTGCCACCGCCGGCGGTCCCGCGGCTGTGGTCGATTACGGCCAGAACCTTTTCGTCGGCGAAAAACTGGTTGAGTTCCTTGATGAACTGCTGGCGCTTGAGGAACTCGGCAAGGCGAAAGGGGGGATGCTCGCTCGGGATTTGATACTCGCCAATCCTCGCGAGGTCATCATCGCTTAGGCGTTTGAAGGGAGCCTCGGTAATCGGTTTCACTTCGGCGTCGGGGCCAAAGATCAGGATCATTCCAGCCAGCTTTCCCTTGTACTTGTCGAAGTCCTTTTTGTCTTCAATAGCGACGCGCATGCACCTGCCCTGGATCGGGCCATTAGTGCCGGGCGTCCACGCCTCCGCGTAGGCAATGAGCGGGGCGAGATCGGGCGAGGTCATGCGCACATTAACGTATTGATTTGCCCAGCCTCGGCCGAACGGGCCCCAGGATTCGAGATGCGCATTGCTCAGACCCATGGCGGTGAGCTGGTCGCGGGTCCACTCATTGGCGCGCTTCATATTAGGTGAACCGGTGAGTCGCTCGCCGATCAGGTCCATGAGGCCCGTGGCGAAGTCCATGACCTTGGAGTCGCGAAAGCCCTCGTAGCGGATGCGAGAGATGGTTTCGAGGTCGGGTTTTTCCTGGGACCAGGCAGGAATGACGCAGAGGACCGCCAGCAGCGCGATCAGCACTTGGGCGACTGAGTTCTTTTTTGTAATGAACATTTTTGTAGTGAACCTTGCGGAACCCGGTATGTAAGAACAGTGAAAACGAAGGATTATACACCGCACTAATTTGTTTTTGCTGTACCGGCTGGTGGCTTGCACTCGGTGTTTTCTCCGGGACCCGATCCCAGTTACGGCGAAGGATGTGGGGGTTGCACTTTGATCTTCGCTCTCGGCGATGGATGGAAACATGGGATAAAAGGCCATTTTCGAGAAAAAGCTGGTTTTTCCGAGGGCCGTGCCACTGGCACTTTTGGGGTAAGGTGAGGGCACCAAAGTGCCATTTGCAGAATTCTGCATTGCGGGTACCTTCGCAAGTGAGCAGTTCTGGGGGAGGGCTGCCCGGGCGTCCCAGACTCGAAAGAGTCGGGACGCTCGTTAATTTTGGGCCGGAAGTTGTTTCACCCCGATCCCTGCTGCCTGGATAAGTCGGCAGCGCCTCAGTCATCGCAACTTGCGAAAATTATCTGAGTATGGCTGCTTCCAGTTCGGCTGGCGGTCCCTCCGCAGCGCCGCACTTGTCGAATCAGCCCATAGGTCGTGAGTGGCCTGGCGATTTCGCCAATCGCGAGGCCGTTTCCCTGTTCCAGGCATGACGGCAAACGGAAATAGCTTCCCGTGCTGCCGACGACAATGTTTCCGGATTGCGGCACACTCGCAAATCATGCTACCTCCTTGCGGCGGGACTCTATGTGACTTCCTGATGGATTTTTTGTGATTTAATTGTCAGCATGGAGCAGGCTGAGATTAGTTCGCGCCCGGTGGTTGGAGCGATCGTCGTGGTCAGCGGCCTGGCCGTGTCATTCCTGCTGTGGCTGCTGTACGTGCATCACGCTTCGGCCGATTTCGCCGGGCGTTGGATGTTTTTGCCGGCCCTCAACGCGCTTCTGAATGGATCGTGCGCGGTTGCGCTCTGCGTAGGATTGTATTTCATCAAACATCGCAACCGGGAAGCGCATCGCAGGAGCATGCTGCTGGCGTTCGCCTTCTCTTCGGTTTTTCTCGTCAGCTACATCGTGAACCACGCACTCCACGGCGACACGATTTTTCCCGGCCACGGCCCGGTGCGCACGCTGTACCTTTCCATTTTAGCCAGCCACGTAATCCTTTCCGTCGTCGCCCTGCCCATGGTGCTGACGACCTTCTTTTTCTCGCTGACCGGCCGGTTCGCGATGCACCGCCGAATCGCCCGCTTCACGTTCCCCATTTGGCTCTACGTCTCGATCACCGGCGTGGTGGTTTTCGTGTTCCTCAAGGCGTATGTGTATTAGAGCCGGTCTGATCCGGCCGATCGAATGAGGATGAGGGCAGAAACCGCCGCTTAATTGGTCGAAATGGTGAAGTTCACCGTGATCTTGGCTTGAGTCTCGACTGCCTCGCTGCCTTGAAAGTGCGGCTTGAAGCGCCATTGTCTGACCGCGGTTTGGGCAGCGATCGCCAGGATCGGAGGACCGCTGATCACGCGGAGATCCTGAATGACACCGTCTTTGCTGATGAGAGCCTGCAGTATCACTGATCCTTGCACCTTCATCTGTCGAGCCAAAAGCGGATATCCGGGCCGGACGGGACGGCTTAGAACCTCGGCAGTGTCGGCGGACATTTGCACGCGCTCGGCGGCGTCGTTCGTCACAGCCGCAGCAGTTTTCGAGGGAGATCCTGCGGAAACAGTATCCGACGCGCTTTGCGTTGGCGCGCCAGGCTGAAGGTCAACCCGGACCGAATTTGTGCCGGGGCGGATCCTGCTGTGTTGGTCGCCGGCAAGAACTTCTACCTCGAGCGGCGGGAGGACCGTTCGATTCGTGGTCGCGGTGGCGGCGACCGGGGCGGAAGTAGTTTCGGGCGTGGCCGGCTTTGCTGCCGGTGCTGCGCGGTGCTTTGGCTTGGCGGGCGGGGCCGCATTAGCTTCGAGTGGGGATGGTTGGACCGGAGCAGTGGCGGTTGGCGAAACCCTCTCCGGTTGGTTCGAGTCGGCTTCTTGCGTCTCCTGGAACCAGAATTCGCGGTTCGCGTAGATGGCCAGACCCAGCACAGCCAGTAGCAGGGTCAGCGCAATAAACATGAGCCGGCTCTGCCTGGTATGGGTGGCGGTTAGCTGCTCGCGTGCCGGAGGCTCCGCTACCAGACGGTGATCTGTCTTCGGGACTAAACTACCTGAATCAAACATGCAGGAATCTGGGACTGCTCCTTGGGGGGGAGGAAACTCTTCCGCTTAGTATGCCTCGAAAAGCCGTCGAAGGCCAGCAAAAGATTGACCAACTGGGGAGAGAGCCTTCGAATTCTTAATTCTGTGGTCAAAAGGCAGATCTTGGGCGAAACTTTCGCGACGTGGGCGAATCCCATGGTGGAGTGTGTCTGTTGGGCAGGAGGGCTATGGATCCTCAGAACGGCGACGCGAATCACGTTGATTCGAAGAGCACGGACGCGGTGAGCGGGGATAAGAAGGTCGTAGACGCAAAGCTCGCACACGCAAAGAACGTCAGCCCAAAGGTCAGCCAGCGTAGGTTTCGGCAGATGAACCGGCGGGAGTTGCTAAAGCTGACGCCGGTTATTGCGCTGGGAGCCTTTGCCATTCCCGCTCTGCGAGAGCCGCTTTTGAAGCAAGGACTCCGCTTCAGCGATTGGGCTTCCGGCAAACTCTTTCGCTCCGGCCAGTTGGCGCCAACCTTTGCTGACTCGGCGGTGACTCCATTGGAGAAATTTCCGATCAATGATTACGACGTCGATGATCCGGGGGTAATTTTCGAAAACTGGACGCTGAGCGTGAGTGGGGAAGTTCAGAAACCCGGCGAGTACAGTCTGTCGCAAATCCAGGCTTTACCTCGAACCCGGCAGAACACCCGCCACGTCTGCGTCGAGGGGTGGGATGTGATCGGCCGCTTCGGCGGCACCCGGCTCTCGGAGTTTCTTAAGCTGGTTGGAGCGGACGCGACGGCGCGCTATATCACGGTTTCTTGCGCCGACGATTACTACGAATCGTTGGATATGGCGACGGCCCTGCATCCGCAGACGTTGCTCTGCTATGAGATGTACGACCAGCCGTTGACCCGCGAGCACGGCGCGCCGTTACGTTTAACCATACCGACCAAGATCGGATACAAGCAGGCCAAGTATTTGACCGAACTGAAAGTCACGCGCGTACTCGACCGCGTGGGCTATTGGGAAGACCAGGGATATTCGTGGTTTTACGGGTTGTAATTTTCCGCGGGAGGTTAGGAGATGAGCGGTGCGGTAATCGAGATCGATGGCGCGAAGGGTAAGGAAAGTCATGAAACCGCGCGGGCGGTTTACGAGCATCCTCTGCCGGTGCGCCTGTGCCACTGGGTGAACTCTGTAGCGCTGTTTGTGCTGGTCGGAAGTGGGCTGCAAATCTTTCGCGCGTTTCCCAGTTTTGGCGCGAAGATCCCGCAGAAAGATTTGCTGCATTGGCCAAAGTCTCTGGCCATAGGCGGCTGGCTGGGCGGCGCACTCCAGTGGCACTTGACCTTCATGTGGATTTACATCGCTACCGGGCTGTTCTACCTCGGTTATCAGATCTTCAGCGGCAATTACCGGCAAGTGCTGTTCCTGCCTCGCGACATTCCCGGGGTGTGGCCGATGGTGAAACATTATTTCTTCTTCGGCGCCAAGCCGGCGGTGAAGGAAGCTTACAACTCTCTCCAAAAGCACGCGTATACCACTGTGTTTGCCTTGGGCGTTTTATCGGTGCTGACCGGGCTGGCAATCTGGAAACCGGTGCAGTTCTCATGGCTGGCGTGGCTGATGGGAGGGTTTCACTGGGCGCGGGTGTGGCATTTCGCGATCATGTGGGCAATTTTGTTGTTCGTGTTCGGACATTTGGTGATGGTGATTTTGCACGGATGGAACAACTTTGTTTCGATGCTGACGGGATGGAAAAAAGATCCCGAATACGACCCGCGCTAGGACGCCGGGGAGAAGTCGGGTTGAACAACAGGAATGCCCGAACCAAACTTAGTCTTGGAGAATTCGCCACTAGCGGCCATGACGCGCGAGCAACAGCTCATCGCGAGTGTGCAGCAGGGCAGGCGGGAATTGTTCTATGAGCTGGTCCGGCCCTACGAACGCCGCGTCTATGCCGCCGCTTTAGCCATCTTGCGGAATGAAGCGGACGCTGAGGAGGTCTGTCAAGAGGCGATGCTGAAGGCCTTCGCCCATATTCCGCAATTCAGGGCCGAAGCGCGCTTCAGCACGTGGCTGATTCAGATCACGGTGAACGAGGCTCTCATGCGCCGACGCAGAGATCGGACGGTGGTCATGGAAGGACTTGCGGAGCATCCCGACGAGGAAGGGAATTACACGCCCAGAGACTTCGCCGACTGGCGTGAGATTCCGTCGGAAGCGCTGGAACGAAAGGAAGTGCGGCAGAGGTTGGCGGAAGCCCTGGCTATGCTTGACCGGAAATATCGTGAAGTGTTCATGATGCGCGACATGGAACATTTGAATATCCAGGAGACGGCCGAGGCGCTGGGAATCTCTACCGCTTCGGTGAAAACGCGACTGTTGCGGGCGCGGCTTATGCTGCGTGACCTGCTGGCTGCGGGCTGGGAGCGCGGCTGGTTTAGCCGGCTGCCTTTCGAGAAGGGAAGCAAGCCATGGTAGTGAGCTGCGAAGCGGTTTGGCGCGAAATCTCGAACTATCTCGAAGATGACATGGATCCCGGCCTGCGGTCGGCGATGGAAGAGCACTTCCGGTCGTGTCAGCATTGCAACGCCGTGCTCGAAGGCACCCGTAACGTGATCCGGCTATACGGGGATGACAGGATGTTTGAACTTCCCTCCGGTTTCAGCCGCCGCATGGAACGATGGCTGACCCGAAATGTGGTGGTCAGCCGAGGCACATGGCCGGGCTGGCTGATTGCCGCCGTGGCCGCGGTCCTGGTCGCCAGCAGTTTGACATTGGCGAGATCGCTGATGACGCCGAACCCGCCGTTGAGATCCGAACACGCACAGGCTGGTCACGGCATTCCTCCGGACATGGTGGTTGTGGTCACGGAAGGGGCAAAACTTTTTCACGTGCCGGGATGCGAGGTTATTCACAACAAGGATAAACAGAGAACTCTCACGGCGAAGGAAGCGACGCGCGAAGGGTATGTCCCATGCCTGCGCTGCATGCGGAAATATCTCAATCTAGCAGGCGCGCGGCGAGCCGGGGCCCATGCCGAAAAAGACGAGCAGCGAGAAGCAGCAATCCGGGCAGCGGTCGACTGAGACTCGGGGAGATTGTTCCTGGAAATAAGCGGCGCGGGCGGATTGCCCGCGCCTGAAAAGTGGCGGATGGCGGCTAGTTCTGCTTCATCTCGTCTTTCTTGGTTTCGTCCTTCTTCATGTCGTCGTGTTTCATGCTGTCGTCTTTCATGGTGTCGTCTTTCTTCATCTGATCTTTCTTGGCGGCCTTTTTCGGTTTCTTCTCCTTCTTCATCTGGTCATTTTTCATGCTGTCTTGCTGGGGTGCGTCTCGCTTCATCTGATCGTCAGACTGGGCCAAGACGGCCATGGAAGTTGCCAGAGCGCAGGTGAGCATCAAGGTCCCGAGGATCTTTTTCATCGTTTCTCCTGAAATGGAATGTCGATTTTATGTCGCCCGCAAACCTAGCGTGGCAGGCAGAAATGAGATGAGGAAACTCCCAGGAAGTTACAGGAGATAGCCACCCAGCAAGGATCTCCTTTTCAGCAGGCAAGCTGATCGCGTGAAATCTTTAGCCCACT
>QIAN01000420.1 GCA_003225005.1 Acidobacteriota bacterium
CACTACCACAGCGCCCGCGCCAATCGCTACTTTATGCCACGTCTTCATGCGATTCCCCTTCGACTTACCACCCTATTCTCGCCAGTCCAAACGTCCGCCGCGGACTTCCCTTCAAGCGATGCTGAGAACGAACAAACCGCGGGGGAACAGATGTCAGTCCGGCTGCCTCTACCCTACATACGCCCATCCGGGGCGAAATGTTTCGCGGGAGGGTTGCTCCACTTTAGCGGTTCGGGCTTCAAAGCAGGGGACTTACTGGAACCGGTGGCTCCTTTGGGTCAGCCACACCCTCCATGGAGGTGTAGCCAGCCCCTGAAGCCATTCTATGTTCAAAACACGAGAAAGGAAAGACTTCCCATACCGCCAGGGAACTCTCCCAGCAGCCGACCCACTTCATGAAGCGCAAAGAGAAGTGAAATGGTCAACCGGAGATAAAGGCTGCTCGGAGAACTGACCCCGTTTGCGATCTTCCTTTAATGATATACTGAGGGCCGTCGGCCGATTTTTTCGGTCGAACCGTCCGCGGAGAGGTGGCAGAGCGGCTGAATGCGGCGGTTTGCTAATTCTACCTGACCCGTTCGCACCGACCGATTTTTGTTTGTTTTGTTTGCATTACAGACTTATCAGTTGCATCTAGAGGCCCTCATTTGCAGTCAATTGTTCAGCAAGAGTTCAGCAAAAAGTGGCCTAGTTTCTCTCACCAAAGGGGAGTCAGTGCCGCAGAGAGCGCGAAGAAAAATCAGTCAAGTCTTTGCCACGTAGCCTCAGTGACAGCTCAATGGTTTAGCAAAGAGAGCCGTCTCAGACCCTGTTGTTTGGAATCCACAACTTACAGCGGATGAAATCCTCGTTTTCTGGCCGCATCGCGCTTGTTCGGTAGGAGTTGTTTCCTAGTTGTTCCCCAAAAAGGATCCCTGTGAACTCAGCCGGAGCGCCTGCTTGCAAAGCAGCAGCACAGTATGGAGTTCCTGGAAAGCTACTACTCAATTTTAATGCTGCCTTGGTTGTGAATTATCTTGAATCAGCAAACTTTAGGTTATTAACCGCTTTAAAAAATCTCCTGTCTTCACCCCCTTAATCATTTGCGTCCACGTGTTCCACAGTTTTGTTCCCTGTTCGCAGGTGTTCTCTTCCGAATTTATTTCTTAATTTATTTCCAAAAGTGGAAAAGACTTGATCCGAAATGTTACCTCCGCTGTGGCCTGGACAGTGTCGCTGATCAACCGATTAATCGCATTGAAGAAGTGCCGGAAATACTGCATTCATAGTATGTATGGCGCGCTATTCGGCAAAGCTGTATGGCGCTTTTCACGGAGTCTCGCAGCGCCAGGTCATCGACCTGCGATCTCGGCTCGGATCAGCATGGCGGCGTTTTCAAATGCATCGGCAAAAACCTTGAACCCCTTGGAAAGGAACTCACGTCGCTCTTCTGAGCTGGGCTCGTTCGCCACTTTGTTCAGGTAGTGCTCCATCGTCTTGAGGTGGGCTTCCAATACGCTGGCCTGTCGGAACAGACGGACGCTATTCCGCATGTGAAGCTCGACGAGGACCTGGATCTGATTGAGCTGGTCAGTTTCGGTCGCAGTGAAGGCATCGGCCGCCTGGAGCTTTCGCCGCACTAGCTTCACTTCCATATAGTGTCGACTCAGGTCCGTCAGGACATCGAACCGGAGCTTGCTGTCGTCGCGGCGCTGCTGGAGCGCGTCTTTGAAACGCTCAAGTACCGCGGAAGTTACGACGCCCAAGACGGCGATCAGTCCGGCCTGAAGGAGGGCCCGCACCCACTCCTGCCTGTACTCGATGCCGCCGCCCGGGGCGTTCAGGCTCAGCACGAGCGCCCCGCCCACGCCGAAGACAACGACCGCAGCAAGCAGAAATATCAGCCAAACGTTTTGTCGCATAGTTCACGCCTCCAGGTTCAGAATTCCATTCCTTTTGTCGCCATCCGGCCTGCCTCTTTTTTACCCTCGCCGTGATACTTCCCGGTCAGCACGCCATTGGCCAGTGGAGATCAAGCCAGCGCCCCTAAGTTCAAAGCCTTAGCCATGGGAACCGGTTCGCGCTCGACCGTCCGCTCAATCAGGCTGTATTCGATCTGCAGCCCGATGAACAGCGACCAGCCTCGCTGATCCCAAATGTGTACCCAGTACAGGTCTATAGTCCGTCTGCAATCGCTTGAGGCAGGACGAACCCGCAAATGGGTTGGGCTTCACGTCCGGATGACCCTGTTGAGGGTTTCGGCGGTTCCGCGATTTCTCCGTCGATACTTGACCCTGGCTTCGCCGAGCTTCCGGCTTGCGGTTTTTGGTCATAGATTGTTCCTTGCGGACCTTTTCAGCTCCTGGATGCCGTCGAGATTTTCGCTTTCACCCGCAGTCATAGCAAACATGCCGTGTGTGGTCGTGCCTGACGTGCGGGGACGCCAACCGAGAGATGCGGAAGAAATACTTCGGCGGTACGTCGCCTGGGTCACTTACCTAAGGACATCGTCAGGACCGTGACCTCGTCTTCGTTCATCGCGTGAGTGTTCGCGACGGCGCACCGCGTGCAGACAACCAAAAGATCCACGACAGTCTTTCCGGAAGTTTGCGTTCAAGAAGGTTGTTCCCGACAGCAGCAAAGCGATCATTCGACCTCCGCCTTTCGATTCGGAACTAGCTACGCCTGTATGGCCTGTGCTTGCGAAGGTGCAAGCCAAAGTTTACGTAGGTCGGCTTCGTCTCCGATGAACTCGTCCCTGTCGCACGGGCCGGCGCCAGCAACTGAGTGCGGACCGGGTCCGTGCGCGCCATCCGTATACTGCCACATTGTCCGAGTTTGCCAATCCGCTGCTACTACAGCTGTCGGACCGGATTGAGCAAGCCAAAGCCAGCAGTTAGCCAGCACAGGATCTTCACTGGCTCCCAGAAGTTCTCTCACGTAGTGACCCGAATAAAGCCCCGGCCAGCGACCCGTGACCTTTGCACGTGGGTGACAAAAGCGCGTGCTTCTTCCAAGGTCATGCTGGGGCCTTGTGGGTTGGCTTCAAAGTCAAGGACAAGCAATCTGACCGTCCACTAGCAGAATCCAGGAAGAACTCAGCCTGTTGCACGCCGTCGCTCCCGGTCCCAAAGTGGTAGGCGCCCCACAGGAGGCGAGCGGAAAGAGCGTTGGCCCGGTTGTTCTCGTAGGCCGGATCTCGGAACCGGACACCTTGAGTCGCCTTGTGGATGACGCCTAGAATCCCACGTTGAGACTGAATCTGCTGGAAATCCAAATTCTGGTTATGGTGCGACAATCGATGACAGAATTGAAGTAAGTCATCTTTCCACCTCGCTCGATTATCGAATATCCGCTATTCTCAGTACCCAGAGTTAGTGACCATACGGCATTTTTCGTTTCAGTCGAAATACTTGGAGCGGTTCAAGCTGAGAGATCCTTCGAGGTCCATCTCAACCGTTTTCCCCGCGGCCGGAGGTAAGCGCAGCAGCAGACGAGCCAGTAGGCGTTGGTGCCCGGACTGTACGTCTAGTGGCGTCAGCACGCGTATGGCGCGTATGGTTCACGCGTATGGTTCGCGCCTGTCAACGCAAAGTAGAAATGTCCTGTTTTCTGCCATATTGAAATGTCCGCCATGGGTGGTTGGGCGGGGCACTTTTGTAAACTCTTGATTGTTGCT
>QIAN01000421.1 GCA_003225005.1 Acidobacteriota bacterium
TTCCTAGGCCTCACGCACATCAGCGGGAAGAACAGGTTAGGGCGGTTCACCGTGAGGCGCAAGACGATTCGCAAACGCATGCGGGCGAAGCTGCGGGAGATTAAGCAGCAGCTCCGTGAGCGTATGCACGATCCCGTGCGCCAAACCGGTCAATGGCTCAAGTCGATCATGCAGGGCCACCTCAACTACTACGCGGTACCGGGGAATCTCGACAGTCTCGGCGTATTCCGGGATCGGATCATGGGGCAGTGGTGGCATACACTCCGCCGCCGCAGCCAGAAACGCCCGATCTCATGGACGCGTGTTCTCGCCCTGGCTGACCGATGGCTCCCGCAACCGCGAGTGCTCCATCCTTACCCTGCAGATCGCTTTGCCGCCAGTCATCCGCGATAAGAACCGGATGCGCTAACGAGCGCCCGTCCGGGTCCGCGCGGGGGGTACCGCGTGAGCGGTATCCCTACCGCGATCTCAAAATCCCCCCCGCGAGGGGTCTTGAGCGAGGTCTGTTATCGACAGTTACGTTTGAGGTAGACTCTTCGCGCCAGTGGCGCACCGTCACGAGAGTGGAATGCGACCATGAGAACGTAGGCAAGGGAGGTCCACATGAAAGTCTCAGCCATCGCCTCTGTGGCAATCGCCATCGCCTCGATCGCTGTATTCGTGAGAGCGAGCACGTGCGAACAGGTTTCGCAGCTTCATTTACCCAACACTCAAATTGAATCGGCTGAAGTAATTCCCGCCGGGCAGCTCCGCTTAAAACCCGGTCCGTCTCTGGGTGACCCGGAAGTCCTGAAGAACCTTCCCCAGTTCTGCCGAGTGTTGGCCGACATCCACCCCACGCGGGACTCAAATATCAAGATTGAAGTCTGGCTGCCGATCAGCGGCTGGAATGGGAAGTTCGAGGGAGTCGGCAACGGTGGCTGGGCGGGCTCGATCTTTTACCCGCTGCTCGGGCTGGCTCTGCAGCAAGGCTACGCCGCGGCTGCAACCAATACGGGACACGATGGAAATATGGATGACGCGAGCTTTGCGCTCGGCCACCCTGAAAAGGTGATCGACTTTGGCTATCGTGCGGTGCACGAGATGACTTCGAAAGCCAAAGCCATCATCGCTGCCTTCTATGGCAAACAGGCAGCGCGCGCATATTGGTTCGGATGTTCAACGGGCGGAAAGCAGGGCTTGACAGAAGCACAGAAATTCCCACTTGATTATGACGGGATTGTCGCCGGTGCGCCCGCGAACTACTGGACACACCTGATGGCGGGAGATGTTTGGACCGCACAGGCCACGCTCTCTGATCCGGCTCACTATATCCCCAAAGTGAAATATCCGCTGATCCACAAAGCCACGCTGGATGTCTGCGACGCACAGGACGGCATCAGGGACGGAGTCATAGACGATCCAAGACGCTGCCAATTCGATCCCGGTGTGTTGCAGTGCAAGAAGGAGGAACATACGGATTGCCTTACCGCTCCGCAGGTCGAGGCGGCTAAGAAAATTTATGCGGGAGCAAAGAATCCTCGTACCCATGAACAGGTATTTCCTGGTCTGGAACCTGGCAGTGAAGGGGACTGGGAAGCGTTTGCCGGCGGACCGGAGCCACCGATCGTGGCTTCCCATTTCAAATACTTGGTCTTCAAGAACCCAGCCTGGGACTTCCGGACCTTGAACTTCGACAGAGATGTAGCTCTCGCCGATAAGCTTGACGAGAACGTCCTGAACGCGACCGATCCAAACCTCAGCAAATTCGTTTCCAACGGCGGAAAGCTTCTGCTATATCACGGATGGAGCGACGGATTGATCGCGCCTGAGAATACGATCAACTACTACACCAGTGTGGTGAGCGAAATCGGCCGCGAGCGCGCTCAGGGCTCCATTCGATTGTTCATGGTACCCGGAATGGCGCATTGCGAGGGCGGCGATGGCACAGATCGTTTTGACGCCGTAGCCGCTCTGGATGAATGGGTGGACCGACATAAAGCTCCCGAGCATATAGTTGCTGCCCATAATAAAGGGCCGACTGTCGAGCGTAGCCGGCCGCTTTGCCCTTTTCCGGAGGTTGCGAAATACATTGGAACCGGGAGCACCGATGACGCCGCGAACTTCGTCTGCCGCAACGCCCAGTGAGACTGCCTTAGGTCGGTCCGACCCATGCATCTCTTCGGTGAGACTCTATGCGCGATTGCACTCACTTCGGAATTATCTATTTCCGTGCTGCGCAGGCCGTTTACGACTCTGCATATTAGCTAGATGCTGATTGGTGAAAATCTTAGAACCCTATCGACAAGTGCGCCGGCGGTGGGCGTCGGCGTAGAGCCAAAATGTTTCCCGCCGGGGCACTTGCGATAGGGTGATTTGTACGAAGCCGCTGGCGCGGCGGACGCGGTGGAGCTATGGGTTTTGCATGCGCGATTCGCGATTTGTTCGACGCAGGGTTGGGTTGAGCGGAC